>NZ_JBHMIV010000005.1:0-186216 GCF_048060475.1 Nocardiopsis sp. LOL_012
TGTTCCCGCCAAACCCGGCGGTTCGTACGCAACACCCGAACGGAGTGGAGACTCCCGTAAGGCTTTGTGCTTTCAACGGACCCGCATTTGCGTCCCGTATTCAGCGACCCCCTGACCGTACCGGACGCGAGCGCGTGCTCGGACCAGTGACACCGGGAGGGGAGGAAACGCCGGCACGCCCGCAGAGAATCCGCGTTCGTCTCGCTCGGCGAGGATCCGCCGCTCCGTGTTCCGGCCTGAGGCCGTACCCGGAAGCGACTTGGAAGACGTTACACCCACTCGGGGATGACAGCAAATCGAACTCTCTGTGTCGTGCCTCACAAGAGGGCCAACGGTTCCGAAAACCAAGCGTGCCCGCACCGAGAACCCCCGATACGGGCACGTCAAAGCGCTACGGTGCTCTACACCGCGATCCACACACGAGCGGAGAGCGCGTTAGTTCTCCTCATCCATGGAGTCGTCCTCCATGTCCTCCTCCATGCCTTCGTCGTCCATGGAGTCGTCCTCCATGTCCTCCTCCATGCCTTCGTCGTCCATGGAGTCCTCTTCCATCTCCATGTCCTCGCCCATGGAGTCGCCGCCGTCCTCCATCATCTCCTCGTCGCCCTCGTCCATGGAGTCCTCTTCCATCTCCATGTCCTCGTCCATCTCCTCGCTCTCGACCACAGGGTCGTCGACCGGCTCGTCGTTGCAGGCGGCGAGGGTGAGGGCCGCGGTGGCGGTGATGGCTCCGGCCATGAGGAGGCGGCGGAGGGTGTTGGGCAGGGCAGTGGTCATGTTTCTACTTCCTTCTCCGTCCCGACGGGCACACGAAATGTGATCACACGATCCCCTTGTGTGCTCGCCGACATCCTGTCTTCTCGCTTTGTCGATCCCTGGTGGTCTCGACTTCCCGACCGCTGGTCTTCTTCCGCCGTTCACCTCTTTCCCGTTCTCGCGGCGGAGGGTCGGGAGCAGGTCACTCGACGGTGACCTGGATCGTGTGGTGGCCGGTGGCACCGTCCGGTGCCACGGGGGCCCGCTCCTCGGTCTGTGTCCGCCCGTCCCGATCGGTGGCGCGTACCGAGATCCGGTGCTGTCCGGCCTCGGCACCGGCCCACTCGTAGGACCACTGGCGCCAGGTGTCGGCCGTGTCCTCGTCCGCGAGTACGGCCTCGCGCCAGTCGCCATCGTCGATCCGGACCTCCACCCGGTCGATCCCGGTGTGCTGCGCCCAGGCCACACCCGCGACCACGACCGTCCCGGGCGCCTCGGAATGGGTGGCCCTCGGAGTGTCGATACGGGACTGCGTCTTGATCGGCCCCCGTGCCGACCAGCCGCGCGGCACCCAGTAGGCGTCGAAGGCGTCGAAGGTGGTCAGTTCGAGGTCGACGATCCACTTGCACGCCGACACGTAGCCGTAGAGGCCGGGAACCACCATCCGGGCGGGAAACCCGTGCTTGTAGGGGAGCGGACGGCCATTCATGCCGATGGCGATGAGCGCGTCCCGCCCGTCCATCACGTCCGCTACCGGCGTGCCGATGGTCATGCCGTCGTCGGAACGCGACACGAGCTGGTCCGCCGGCCCTCCCTCCCCTGGCGGGCGTACCCCGGCCTCCTCCAGGAGGGTTCTCAGCGGAACACCGATCCACCGCGCGTTCCCCACGTACGACCCCCCGACCGGATTGGAGACGCAGGCCAGGGTGATGTCGCGTTCGACCAGGTCGTCACGGTCGAGCAGGTCGGCAAACGTGTACACCCGTTCCTTCGCGCCCAGGCCGTGGATGCGCAGCGACCAGGTGGAGGCGTCCACGCGCGGGATGGTCAGTGCGGTGTCGATCCGGTAGAACTCGTCGTTCGGAGTGAAGAACGGGTCCAGTCCGGCGAGTTCCAGGTCGGCGCCGTCCGGAACCGCGTCGGCCGGAAAGGCGGGACGCGGCAGGGTGACATCGGCCGGGGTGAGCCGCCCTCCGGCGGTGGACGCGGCCAGGAACCTGGCCGTGGCCCCGGCTCCGGCCGAGGCCGCGACCGCCGCCCCGGCGAGCAGGGCGAACCTCCTCCGGTCGAAGCCCTGCGGCTGATCCTTCCGCTCCGGCCCGTCTTCGGCGGGGCCGCCTTCGGCCGGGGCGTCTCCGGCCCCGCCACCGCGCCCCCTGGCGATCACACCGATGAGCAGGACGAGGACACCGGCACAGACCGCCGCGCCGACGAGCGTCGGCAGGCCGTCGAGGGGACCGGCGTCCGGACGGGTCAGTGCGGCGAGCACCCCCACGCCCGCGAACACCCCCAGTCCGGCGAAGCCGATCCAGCGTCTGTTGACGGCCGCGACGCCCAGCAGAGCGGCGGCGACCGCCAGGATCACCCCCATGCCAACGAACAGGGCGATCTTGTCCGCCGTGCCGAACGTGTCCACCGCGAACTGCTTCACCGGCTGCGGGGTCAGATCGACGACGGCGTCCCCGACCGCCAGGAGCGGGGTCGACGAGGGACGGGACAGCAGGGCACCAGCGACTTCGGCGGCCGCGAGCGCGGCGCCGGTGGCGACCAGTCCGGTGATCGCTCCCGGAACCCAGGTGCGGATGGTGTCGAACATGCCCTGTGTTCGGTGCCGAGCGGCCGGAGGCGACCCGCACCGCCATCACGAACTGGTAAACATGCCTCGACCGGAACGTCGCCCCGCGCCGCCCTGCCTCGAATGACGGGTAGGACACGCGGGAGGACGGTGGACGTGGAACGGGTGAGGGACATCGGAACCGATCACGCCTGGGGGCCCGGCCCCCGGCCCAGGCCCCCGGAGGACGGTCTGGGCTCCCTTCTCCGCCGGACCGCGGTCGGCGACCTCACCGCGTTCGAGCATGTCTACCGGGAGCTCGGCGGGCCCGTGTTCGGGGTGGTACGCAGGGTCCTGCTCGACGAGGCCCAGTCGGAGGAGGTCACCCAGGAGGTGTTCCTGGAGGTCTGGCGGAACTGCTCCCGCTTCGACCCCTCCCGGGGGAGTGCCCGTTCGTGGGTGCTGATGATCGCCCACCGCAGGGCCGTCGACCGGGTGCGCTCGGAGGCGTCGGCGACCGAACGGGAGGCCGCGGCGGGACGCCTGGAGCCGGAGTCGACCCCCACCGACGGGGTCGAGCAGGTCGTGGAGAACAGCCTCGAACGCGAGAAGGTGCGCCGCTGCCTGCACCGGCTGACCGCGCTTCAGAAGGACGCGGTCCGGCTGACCTACTACACCGGTTACACGCAGGCCGAGGCCGCTGCCCTCCTCAAGGTTCCGCTGACCACGGTGAAGGGACGCCTGCGGGACGGCCTGATCAGGCTCCGCGACTGCTTGGGGGTGACCGCATGAACGACATCGACGCGCACGGCCTGATCGCCGGGTACGCCGTGGACGCCCTGGAGCCGGAGGAGCGGGCCGCGGTGGAGCGGCACCTGCCCGGCTGCGAGGACTGCCGGAGGGACCTGGGGGAGTTCCGGGAGACGCTGGTCCGGTTGGCGTACGCGGAGGCCGCGCCCCCTCCCGAGGGCCTGTGGTCGCGGATCCGCGACACCGCGGCGGGGACCCGGCAGTTCCCGCCCCAGCGGGCTCCGGGCTCCACCGGCGCGGAGGTTTCCGGCTCTCCGTCCGCCGAGGTGGAGGGGGGAGGGGACCCCGGGACCGTCGTGGCGGGTCCTGCGCGCTGGTGGCGCCACAGGTTGCCATGGCTGGTGGCCGCGGCGTGCGCACTGGTGGCCGTGGTGCTCGGGGGCACCCTGGTGTCGTTCGAGCGGAGCATGGACCAGATGTCCGCACACAGCGCCGAGGTCGAGGCGCTGCTGGCGGCCCCGGACACGCACATGCACGAGGGGCTCCTGGGGGAGGAGGCGCGGGCGACGGTCTTCACCTCCTACGAGATGGACACGCTCATGCTGGTCGCGGAGGGCCTGCCCGACGCCCCGCCGGGAATGCAGTACCAGATGTGGTACGTCGATGAGGACGGGATGCGCTCGGCGGGGATGCTCTCGCTGTCCTCGGACGGGCGGTACTCGGGGATGGCGCACGACATGGGTTCGCCCGTGCAGGTGGGGGTCTCCTTGGAACCCGAGGGCGGCATGCCCGAGCCAAGCGAGCAGCCCATGAAGTTCAACCTGTGAGATGGGCGTGGTCGAACGGTGCGACGGCGGCGGCGATGTGGCGAAGTTTCCGGAAAACCCGTGGGGTCCGGTCCGTGTGCGTTACCGTGATCCCATGTCGATCTGGGCTTCGGACAACCGCAGTGGGCAGGTCCGGGAAGCTTTGACCATGCTGCTCTCCCAGGGTGTGATCGACGATTTCCGTATCCGCCCCGAGGACGACTTCCCCTTCCGGGTGCAGACCCCCGCCGGGGTGGTGCCGATGACCGAGCACCAGGCGGCACACTTCGCGCTCGGCGCCACGGTCGCGCACTTCGGCCGTCTGGCCCGCTGCGAGGAGACCTTCTGAGGTTCGGACGCGGCGCGTGGCACCCCGTGCCCGGCCGCGCCGACGGCCCACTGCCACCTGCCCCACCGAATGTGAGAGGCCCCACCGTGTTCCCTCCCCCCGGTACGGTCGACGACCGCGCGGCGGGCGCCCTCCTGGGCGCCGCGTGCGGCGACGCCCTCGGCGTGCCCTACGAGTTCGGCCCCCCGCTGCCCGAGAAGCGGATCCCGGAGATGATCGGCGGCGGGCTCGGCCCCTACGCGCCGGGCGAGTACTCCGACGACACCCAGATGGCGGTGTGCATCGCCGAGACACTGCGTGACCACGACGCGCCCCTCTCCGCGGCGGCACTCAACAGGGCCGCGGACGCCTTCCTCACCTGGCGAAGCGAGGGGGCCACCGATATCGGCAACCAGACCGCGCGGGTCCTGGGCGCCGCCGGGGCGGCCCGGGGCGGTGAGCGGGTCGCGGAGGTGATGGAGGGCGCCGCGGCGGAGATGTTCGCCTCCGGGACGCCGAGCGCGGGAAACGGCTCCCTGATGCGCACGGGCCCGCTCGCGCTGGCCTATCTGCACGATCCGGCGGGGCTCGCCGAGGCGGCCGACCGGTACAGCCGCCTCACCCACGGCGACCCGCTGGCCGGGCAGGCCTGTGTCCTGTGGTGCGAGGGCGTGCGCCGCGCGGTCGTCCACGGCGACCTGTCCGGGGTGCGCGCCGGTCTGGACCTACTGCCCGGGGACGCACGGGCTGCGTGGTCGGCGTGGCTGGACGAGGCCGAGGCGCGGCCGCCGCACGCCTTCGGCGACAACGGGTTCGTCGTCCGCGCGCTCCAAGCCGCGTGGTCGGCGGTCGTCCGCGAACCACACGGGTTCACTCCGTCGCTGCACGCCGCCGTCCGGGCCGGCCATGACACCGACACCGTGGCGGCGATCGCGGGTGCACTGCTCGGTGCCCGGTGGGGGGTCGGCGCGATCCCCGAGGGGTACGTCTCCGCCGTGCACGGGTGGCCGGGCTACCGGGCCGAGGGCCTGGCCGAGCTGGCGCTGTCGATCGTGCGGAGGCACGGCCGAACCGCCGGCGGGGCCTGACCGGGGCAGGGTGCGCCATCATGGTGCCGGACCGTGACCGGCGACCCTGAGGAGCGCACCGTGCCTGCCCGTATCGACTGGACGCCCCTGACCGACCGCCCCGACCTGCTGGCCGATCCTGTGCGCGAGGGGTTGCGGGGGCTGGAGGCACGGGCCCGGGTGGCCGGAATCGACCCGGAGCTGGCCGACACCGCGGCGTTCTGCGAACGCTATGGAATGCCCTTGGAGACGAGCGCCAACTGCGTGGTGCTGGCCGCCAAGCGCGGGGGAGAGGTGTCCTACGCGGCGTGCGTGGTGCTGGCGACCCGGCGCGCGGACGTCAACGGGGTGGTCCGCCGCCACCTGGGGGCGCGCAAGATCTCGTTCGCCCCGATGGACGAGGCCACCGGTATGACGGACATGGAGCAGGGGGGCATCACGCCGTTCGGCCTGCCCGGGGAGTGGCCCGTGCTCGTCGACGCGTCGGTCGTCGACACCCCGCACGTGGTGGTGGGGAGCGGGCTCCGGCGCTCCAAACTGCTGGTGCCGGGGGCGTCCCTGAAGGAACTCCCGCGGGCCGAGGTCCTGGCGCTGTCGAAGTAGGGCCGCGGCGGCCCTTCACCCGCACGTCCGTCGTTTCACGTGAAACACCCGCGGCGCCGGGACGGCGCCCCGGTTTCCTCTCCAGGCCGGGAAAGGGCGGGAGGGCGTCCTCCCCGGTCAACACGTAGGAGATGATGGAGGTATGCCGAACCCGTCCACAGTGCGCGGGGCCCGCGGCCGAACCGCCCGTATCTCACGTGGGGAGATCATCACCGCGGCCCGCCGGATCATGTCCGAGGAAGGCATGGCGCGACTGACGATGCGGCGGTTGGCCCGAGAGGTCGACAGCACGCCGATGGCGCTCTACCACCATGTACGGGACAAGGAGGAACTCCTGCTCCTCCTTCTGGAGGACCACGCCGAACGGTCGCTGCATCGCCCCGCACCGCTGCCGGACCACCCGCGCGACCGGGTGGTCGTCGCCGCTTCGGTTCTCCACGATGTGCTCTCCACCCATCCCTGGATCGCGGAGGTGCTCAGCGCCGACGACCTGACGTCCACGTCGGCGCTGTGGTTCGTCGAACAGATCGTGGACGGTCTGGCGGAGTCCGGGCTCACCCCCGAACGCGCGGTGCACGGCTACCGGGCGATCTGGTACTACACCGTCGGAGAGGTCATGGTCCAGGCGGCCCGGCGGCGCTCGGACGGGGGGCGGCCGTTCCACGGGGACAGGGGCTTCGCCGGACTCGACCCCGGAGAACTGCCCCGGCTGGCCCAGGTGGCGGACCAGTGGCCGGACCTGACCGCCCAGGACACCTACCTGGACGGGCTCCGGGCCCTGGTGGACGGTCTCCTGACCGGTCAGGGGCGGGCGAGGCCGGTGCGGTAGGCCCACACGACCGTCTGGAGGCGGTCGCGGGTACCGGCCTTGGCCATGACCCGCCCCAGGTGGGACTTGACCGTGCTGGTCTCGACGAACAGCGTCCGGGCGATCTCCGCATTCGACATGCCGCGGGCGAGCAGGCGAACGATGTCGGCCTCCCGTGCGGTGAGCAGGTCCGAAGCGGCGGAGTCCGCACCGTCCGGCGGGCGGCGCCGGGCGAACTCGGCCATCACCCGGCGCGTCACGGCCCCGTCCACCAGCCCCTGCCCGCGGGCGAGGCGGCGGACAGCGTCGACCAGGTCGTCGGGTTCGGTGTCCTTGAGTACGAACCCTGCGGCGCCCGCCTCCAGCGCCCCGAAGACGTACTCGTCCAGGTCGAACGTGGTGATGACGAGGATCTCGGGGGGCGCTCCGGCGGACCGGTCGAGGATCTCCCGGGTTGCGGAGAGCCCGTCTCCGCCGGGCATGCGCACGTCCATGCAAACAACGTCCGGTTTGAGGCGGAGCGCGGCTTCCACGGCGGCGGGCCCGTCGCTGCACTCGCCGACCACCTCGATACCCTCGGCCAGGTCGAGGATGACGCGAAAGCCCGCCCGGACGATGGACTGGTCATCCACCAGCAGCACCCTGATCACGCTGTCTCCTCCCGCTCCACCGCTACCTCCCACCGCACCTGCCAGCCGCCGTCGCCGGTGGGTCCGGCCTCCAGCGTCGCCCCGACGAGCTGTGAGCGTTCGCGCATGCCCACCAGGCCCAGCCCTCGGTGCCCGCGCTCAGCCGTTCCCGGCTGACCGGGACCATTCCCGATCTCCAGGGCCACCCGCCCCGGCCCGTAGCGGACCAGGAGTCGGACCCCGGCCCCAGGCGCGTGGTCGCGGGCGTTGGACAACGACTCCTGGACCACCCGGTAGGCGGTGACGTCGGCGACCGGAGGCAGGGGGCGCGGCTCGCCCTCGCGGACGAGTTCGATGTCGGCCCCCAGGCCCCGCTCGGCCGTCACCAACCGGTCCAGGGAGGACAGCCCCGGAACGGGGGCGCCGCGGGCGCCCGGTTCGCCCCGGTGGTGCAGGCCCTCCTCCTCCCCGGGTTCGCGCAGGGCGCCCACTGCCAGACGCAGGTTCTCCAGGGTCTGCCTGCCCTGGGCGCGTACCCACGACATCGCTTCCCGCGCGGCCCCGTCGTCACGCCCAACCAGCCGTTCGGCGGCCCCCGCTTGGACGACCATGCCGGACAGGTGGTGGGCGGCGATGTCGTGGAGTTCACGCGCCATCCGAGTGCGCTCGGCGCGGACCGCCGCCTCGACGCGCTCCCGTTGGGCTCTCATCGCCTCGGCCGCACGCAGCCGCCGCAGGTCGGCGTAGCTGCGCTGCGTCCGTACATAGGCGCCGACCAGCGCCGGAACCGCGAACACGGCGACCCCGGAGAGCAACAGCCCCGCGGACGCCGTGGCCGGGGCCACCGAGAACGGCAGCGGCGGCATCGCGGGTGCCCAGACGCCTGCGACCAGGCTTCCGGCGGCCCAGTGCAGCAGGGTCACGACGGTGACGGCGACGGCGAGCCGCCCGGGGGCGAGCAGAGTGCCGCACGTGTAGGCGGCGACCACCAGGGCGGGGCCCTGGAGTCCGACCTCGGGAGGGAGCAGGGCCACCGTCAGGACCTGGAGGGCGGTGGCGGCACACAGGCACGCGACCGGGTAACGTCGGCGCGCGCACAACACCAGTGACTGGACGCACACCACCGCCGTGAGGCCGAGCCCCGTACCCACCGGGAGACCGATCCCCTCCAGGGCCTCCATAGAGACCAGCAGGCTCCAGAGCGTCCCGGTCGAGAACACGGCCACGGCCACCGCCAGGGCGGTGTCCCGGGAGGCCTGTCCGCGCAGCCCCCAACGGTTCAGCAGCGCGTCGCCCCGAACCGCCGCTGCGCGCAGGGGCGAGGCGGGTTCCGTCATGAGATCGTCGGTCATCGCCGCCCCGTCCCCTCGCTTCTCACGCACCGTCCCGGTCAGTAGGACACGTCCAGTGACAGCAGCCCGAAGGCGCACGCGAACCACAGCACACCGAGCAGCGCCACCAGAATCATCGCCGCCCCGGTCCAGCGCCGCCACCCGGCACGGCGGCGGAGCCCGTCCACCGTCCCCCAGGCCGCGGGGACAACCGCGAGGGCTCCGAACAGTTGCAGCACCTGGAGGACGCGCAGGACGGCTGCGGGGACGTCCCGCAACCCGGTGAGTGAGACGATCACCGCTACCCAGCCGAGCAGTGCGGCCAGGGCACAGGCCGCGCCGACCCGGGTGAGCACCCGGACGGTGCGGGCGGTCCGGTCGCGGGCGGTCCGGTCGCGGGCAGACCGCTCCGAGAGGCGGCGGGCCAGCGCACGGATCGGCCAGGAGACGGCGGCGACGAGGAGGACCAGTGCGCTGGACACCAGGACCGGGAGGGCGAGCGCCGTCCCGGGTGCGGCGGGCAGGAGGGCGGAGGCTGGACCGGTGCCGATGGCGCTCACCCGGCCGCCGTCCACGCGCATGGTGAGCGTTCCCTGACCGCCGACCTCGCGCCACACCCACGGTTCGGTCTCCTCGTACACGGCGGGCGCACCGGTCTCCGGGCCGGGGGCGAGGAGGATGGTGCCGTCCCCGCGATCCACCACCTGCGTCGCACCGAAGGCGCCAATGACCGACAGGAAGGTGCTGTGCGGGGTCCGGGAGGACGTGTAGGTCCCCGCGGCCGCCGCCGCGTGCTCGGCCGCCGTGTCCGTTCCGGTGCGGGGGGTGTGCTCCTGCGGCAGGTAGCGGTCGACGAACCCGTCGGCGACGGCCCGGCGCAGGTTCAGGCTGTCGATCCCGGCGTACCCGCCGCCGTTGAGGGAAACGAAGATCCCGGTGCCGTGCTCTGGGTGGATCTGGAGTTCCGAGTGGAAGTAGAGGCTGTCGCCGCCGTGCCCCAGGACGCGGTGGCCGCCGCGGTCCTCCTCGAAGAAACCCAGGGCCATCCGCGGCCCCTCGGCGAGGGTGCCCAGGGTTTCCGTGTCCAGGGCGGGGGAGTGCATGAGGCCGAGGGTTTCCGGGGAGAGCGGGAACCCCTCTCCGCCCTCGCCGAGGTGGGCGAGCATGAAGCGGGCCATGTCCGGGGCCGATGCGGTCAGAGCTCCGGCGGGGGCGTCGTGCATCCCCTCGGGGCCACCCGCCGCACCGCGATCGTCGGTGTAGCCGCTCGCCACGCGTTCGCTCAGGTCGCCGGGGAGCGGCTGGGAGAAGCTGGAGGAGTCCATGCCGAGGGGGCCGAGCACGGTCTCTTCCACGTACCGGTCGAAGGGGACCCCGACGGTGCGTTCGACGATGTACCCGGCGAGCGCGTAGCCGTAGTTGGAGTAGGCGGGGACGGTGCCCGGCGGGTACACCCGCTCGGGCGGGTCCTCGACCAGGTAGCCCCGCAGGTCCGGCTCCACGCCCTCGGCCAGGAGCATCCCCCGGAGGCGCTCCTCGAACCCGGGGGTGTGGGACAGCAGGTGCCGCATGGTGACGGGCTCGTCGAAGGCGGCGGGGAGGGTGAAGTCAAGGTAGTCGTTCACGTCGGCGTCCAGATCCAGTTCTCCCTCCTGGACCAGGCCCATCACTGCGGTGGCGGTGACGGGCTTGGACACCGAGGCGACGCGGAAGAGCGTCTCCTCCGGGTCCACCGGTACGGGATCGCCGCCGTCGGCCCCGGTGTCGGCGTACCCGTAGCCGCGGGCGGTGAGGATCTCGCCGTCGTGGACGACGGAGACGACGGCGCCGGGGATGCCGGCGTCGTCGAGCGCGGCGGGCAGCAGGCCGTCGAGCCAGGCGTCGACGTCCTGCCGGGTGAGTTCGGCCGCGGGTGCGGGGGGCGCCGGAACGGGGGTGTCGGCCGCCGGGGCGGCACACCCCGCGGAGAGGAGGGCGAGGGCAGCGGCCGCGGCTACCGGTGCGGTCGGGGCGCGGCGGGGGCGGGACGGGGGTGGTGGGGTCTTCGCGGGGATCACGGTCTCTCCTTCTCGGGGTGTGGTCCCAGCGTCATCGCCCACCCTCGGGTGGCGCATCGGGCGCGGAGCGGCATCCGGTTTGCGACCTTCGGAGGAGGGCCCTCCCCCAGGGGTGGGGCCCGCGCGCACCGGAAGGGCGGAGGGCACCGGGCGCGCACCTGTGCGCCCGGGCGGCGCGCGCTCCGCGGGCGCCCGGCCGGCGCCCGCCCACGGGCACGGGCGGCGCGCCCACCCGCCGGATCCAGGGCGGGCGGATGCGCGCGCACCGGGGCGCCCGCCCCGTGCGCACACGCTGTGGGCACTGTGCCCGGCGCCCGGGGCCGGTGCACGCGCTCCCCGGTCGCGCCACAGGACGTGTGCCCGCCGGGCACACCCGCGACGGCCTCCTCGGGCCGGGCGGAGGTGCCCTCGCCGCGCGGTCCGGCAGGGTGCCGCCGTCGGGGTGCGCGGGAGGGGCTGCCGCCCGGCCCGGACACGGTCTCGGGGAGGTGCGGCGGCCGCGTGCGCGTTCGGGTTCGGAGGCGCGCACGGCGGCATGTGCGCGGGCACGGCGCCCGTCGAGGGCGGGGCGGTGAGAGCCGTGCGGACGCCGCGCGCCCGAGCACGCCCGCATCCGTTCGGCCGCTGCGCGCGGGCGTCCTGCGCCCACGGGTCCGACGGCACCGGGGTCGGGCGCACAGTGGATCGGCCGCGCCGGGGCACCGGGGACACGCCCGAGCCGGGTACGCGCCCCGAGGGGGCGGCCCCCGCCACGGTGTGCGCCGGCACGGAGCGCACGCGTGTGGGGGTGCGCCCCGGGTCGGCGCCCGCCGCCCCCTCCTTCTCCCCGGTCCCGCGCCGCGCCCCGGCGGACCACTCGGATAGCTTCGTACGGCGTCACAGGCACCGCGCTGGTATGAGGATCCCCGGGAGGAACCGACCGTGCCCACAGCACCCCCCTCGCCGCCCCGAACCACGGCTCCGTCGCCGTGCCCGTCCGAGGCGGGCCGCGGATGAGCCGCCGGGACACGGAGGCACCGGCCGACGGACGCGGGACGGTCGGGGAGGTGTTCCGGACCTTCCTGCTGCTGGGGCTGACCTCGTTCGGCGGCCCGGTGGCGCACCTGGGCTACTTCCGCGACGCGTTCGTGGTGCGTCGCGGATGGCTCACCGAGGCCGCCTACGCCGACCTGGTGGCGCTGTGCCAGTTCCTGCCCGGCCCCGCCTCCAGCCAGGTCGGCATGGCCCTAGGCCTGCGCCGTGCCGGATACGCCGGGATGGCCGCGGCCTGGGCGGCCTTCACCCTGCCCTCGGCCGTACTGCTGACGGCCTTCGCCCTGGGTGTGCAGGCCATCGGTGTCGAACCCGGGTCCGGGTGGCTGCTCGGTCTGAAGGCGGCGGCTGTGGCGGTGGTCGCCCACGCCGTGGTCGGCATGGCCGGGAACCTGGCCTCGGGGCGCCGCCGCGCCGCGATCGCGGTCTCCTCTCTGGTCCTGGTCCTGCTGCTGCCCTCGGCCTTCAGCCAGGTCGCCGCGATCGTGCTCGGTGCCCTGGCGGGGGTGCTCTGGCTCACGGCGGACACGGCGGACGGCGAAGCGGCCGGATCGGGTGTGCCCGTAGGGCGCCGGACCGCCGTGGTCTGCCTGGCGGTGTTCGCCGTCCTGTTGGCGGGGCTGCCCGTGCTGGCCGCACTGACCGGTAACACGGCCGCGGGGATGGTGGACGGCTTCTATCGCGCCGGTTCACTCGTCTTCGGCGGCGGGCACGTGGTCCTGCCCCTGTTGGAGGCCGAGGTGGTGGGCACCGGGGCGGTGGACCAGGAGTCGTTCCTGGCCGGGTACGGCGCGGCGCAGGCCGTTCCCGGGCCGCTGTTCACCTTCTCCGCCTACCTGGGCGCCCTCATGCCCGTCGCGGGCAGTCCTCTGCTGGGGGCGGCGATCGCCCTGGGGGCGGTCTTCCTTCCGTCGGCGCTGCTGGTGGTCGGCGCGCTGCCGTTCTGGGAGCGGCTGCGCACCCAGCCGCGCGCCCGTCAGGCGGTGGCCGGGGCGGGTGCCGCGGTGGTGGGCATCCTCGCCGCTGCCCTGTACGACCCGGTCTTCGCCCAAGGCGTGGTCTCGCACGCGACCATGGCGGTGGCCTCGGTCGCCTTCGTGGCGCTGGCGGTATGGCGTGCACCCGCCTGGGCGGTCGTGCTGGGA
This sequence comes from Nocardiopsis sp. LOL_012, assembly GCF_048060475.1. Taxonomy (NCBI): domain Bacteria; kingdom Bacillati; phylum Actinomycetota; class Actinomycetes; order Streptosporangiales; family Nocardiopsidaceae; genus Nocardiopsis; species Nocardiopsis sp. LOL_012. The sequence goes on from NZ_JBHMIV010000005.1 coordinate 13,087, forward strand.
GCCAGCGCGGCCGGTGCCCTGATCCTCTGACGCGAGCCTCCGGACCACGGGCCGGTCCAGGGATCGGACTCGTGGGCGGTGTCGTCGCCGTCATCGCTGTCGGCCGTCCGGCCCCGCACCGGTGCGGGGCCGGACGGCCTTCCATGAACATCGGGCGAAGGTGAGGGGCGCCACCTTGCGCCGACAGTTAGACTCAGCGATCATTGAGTCAATGAATACTGAGCTTTCTCTGGAACAGCGGGCCGGACTTCACGGCGCGCTGGCCGACCCCGCCCGCCTGGCCATCACCGACACCCTGTGCACGGGAGACGCCTCGCCCTCCGAACTCGGGGAGCTGCTGGAGATGCGCTCCAACCTCGTCGCCCACCACCTGCGTGTCCTGGAGGGGGCTGGCGTCGTCACGCGCGCCCGCTCCGAGGCCGACCACCGCCGCGTCTACGTCCGCCTGCTGCCCGAGGCGCTCGCCGCTCTGACCCCCGCCGCGCTGCTGCACGCGCCCCGCGTGGTGTTCGTCTGCACGCGCAACACGGCCCGCTCCCAACTGGCCGCCGCGCTGTGGGAGCGCCGCAGCACCGTGCCCGCCGTCTCGGCCGGGACCCGGCCCGGCCCGCGCATCCACGAGGGCACCCTGACCGCCGCCCGCCGCCACCGGCTGCCCCTGAGGCCCGGGGGGACGACCCGCGTCGAGGACGTACTGCGCGAGGACGACCTGGTGGTGGCGGTCTGCGACAGCGCCCACGAGGAACTCCCGCCCCACCGCTCGCGCCTGCACTGGTCGGTACCCGACCCGGTCCGCGCGGGCACCGACGCCGCCTTCGACACCGCATTCGTCCAGATCCGCGACCGCGTGGAGCGGCTCGCACCCACCGTCCGCCCTCAGGAGGGTCCATGACCGAGCAGGCTCGCAGGTTCACCTTCGACCAGCAGCACGCGCTGAACATCGCCTCCCGCGACCTGGAGAAGGAGTTCGAGGGGATCTTCAACGCCGCCACCATCGAGCGGTTCCTGCACACCAGCTACGACCAGTTCGCCCCCGGCGCGACCGTCGCCCAGTTCCTGCCGCTGCTGGCCGCACGGTTCGCCCGCCAGCGACTGACGGCCCTGGCCCGTGTGGAGGACAAGGTGAACGACGGCCGTCCCGTGGTCCTGTTCCTGTGCGTGCACAACGCCGGGCGCAGCCAGATGGCGCTGGGCTTCTTCCGCCACCTTGCGGGGGACCGGGCGATCGCCTGGTCCGGCGGGTCGGAACCGGGCCAGGAGGTCAACCCGGCGGCCGTGGCGGCCATGGAGGAGGTGGGCATCGACATCTCCTCGGAGTTCCCCAAGCCGTGGACGGACGAGGTGGTGCGCGCCGCCGACGTGGTGGTGAGCATGGGGTGCGGGGACGCCTGCCCGATCTTCCCGGGAAAGCGCTACGAGGAGTGGACGCTGGACGACCCCGCCGGCAAGGACGTGGCGGCGGTGCGCCCGGTCCGCGACGAGATCGAACAGCGGGTCCGCACGCTGCTCTCCGAGTTGGACGTCACCGTCTGAACCCGCCGGGTCCCGCCCCGGCGGGACCCGTGTAAGGCACCACGCGCGGCGGGTTCTCCCCGCGCTCCCCGAGGACAGGAAACCCCGCTGATGACACGCTCCGAGAAAACCGCCGCGGCCACCGGTACGCCGGTCGCGGCGAGACTGTCCACCCTCGACCGCTTCCTGGCCGTGTGGATCCTGCTCGCCATGGCCGCCGGCCTGGGACTGGGCCGCCTCGTCCCCGGGCTGGACGAGGCCCTGGCCACCCTGGAGGTGGGCGGGATCTCCCTGCCCATCGCCCTGGGGCTGCTGGTGATGATGTACCCGGTCCTGGCCAAGGTCCGCTACGACCGCCTCGACACCGTCACCCGCGACCGGCGCCTGCTCGTCTCCTCCCTGGTGGTCAACTGGGTGGTGGGCCCGGCGGTGATGTTCGCGCTGGCGTGGATCTTCCTGGCCGACCTGCCCGAGTACCGCACCGGGCTGATCATCGTCGGCCTGGCCCGCTGCATCGCCATGGTCATCATCTGGAACGACCTGGCGTGCGGCGACCGCGAGGCCGCCGCGGTGCTGGTCGCGCTCAACTCCGTCTTCCAGGTCCTCGCGTTCGGGCTCCTGGGCTGGTTCTACCTCGACCTGCTCCCGGGGTGGCTGGGCCTGGACACCGGCGGGCTGGACGTCTCCCCCTGGTTCATCGCCGTCAACGTCGTCATCTTCCTCGGCGTTCCGCTGGCCGCTGGCTTCCTCACCCGGGTCCTGGGCGAGCGCCGGATGGGCCGGGACCGGTACGAGTCGGTGTTCCTGCCGCGCATCGGCCCCTGGGCGCTGTACGGACTGCTGTTCACGATCGTGCTGCTGTTCGCCCTCCAAGGCGGCACCATCACGAGTCGGCCGCTGGACGTGGTCCGTATCGCCGTACCCCTGCTGGCCTACTTCGTGATCATGTGGTTCGGTACCTTCGCGGTCGGCAAGGCGATCGGGATGGGTTACGAGCGCACCAGCACCCTGGCCTTCACCGCGGCGGGCAACAACTTCGAACTCGCCATCGCCGTGGCCGTGGCCACCTTCGGCGTCACGTCCGGCCAGGCCCTGGCCGGGGTCGTGGGCCCGCTGATCGAGGTCCCGGTCCTGGTGGGCCTGGTGTACGTGTCACTGGCCTGGCGCAAGAGGTTCACCACCCCGAACGGATAGCGGCACACCTCCAGGGGCGGGACCCGCGACCTGTCTCCCGCACGGGCCCTGCCCCGCTCCAGGTGTGTGCGGGACCGGGCGAAGGCCAGCGAGGGCGGCGGTCAGTGGGAGGGGGCCGCGGCTCCCGCCCCGCCGTCGGCCACGGTCACGACACAGCCGGGGGAGAGGGCGCGGGACGGCTGAGCAGAGCCGCCACGGCCCCCGCGGCTGCCAGGACGCCCATGACGGCGAACGCCGCCGGATAGCCGCCCAGCGCTCCGGCCAGTACCGCGCCGACCCAGGGGGCCAGAGCAGTCGCCAGCATCAACGGGGTGTGCATCACCCCGCTGATCACCGCGTAGTCCCCGGTGCCCCACCGGTCGGCGACCGCGGTGGCGTGGAGCAGGGTGAGCGCACCGCGTGCCACGCCCGCCAGGATCACCATTGCCATGAGCAACGGCCAGGGTCCGGGCACCAGCGCCAGGGACAGGGTCGTGGCCGCGCACGCGCCCAGAACGACGACCGTCCGGGAGACGACGGCGAGCCTCCGTTCCAGTGGCGCGTAGACCAGACGTCCCAGTACCTGGCCGACCCCGCCCGCCCCGAGGAGCCAGGCTGCCGTGGTGGTATCGAGGCCTCGGGCGTCCAGAAGAGGGACGATACTGACCACGACCGCGAACACGGTCAGTACACCTGCGGTGAGGGCGGCCGTCAGTGCCCAAAAGCCCCGGCTGCGGAGAACCTCCACCACCCTCGTTCCCGACGCGTCGGCACGCTCGTCGAGGACCGTCTCGCCCCGGCTGCGGGGAAGGAGGAGAGCATGGCAGGGCAGCACCACCACGACCAGTACTCCCGCCAGAACCAGGTAGGCGGCCCTCCAGCCCCACACCTGTTCCAGAGCCGCGGCCAGGGGAGCGAAGACGGTACTCGCCAGTCCCGCTGCCAGGGTCAACGCGGTCAGCGCTCCCACCCGTTCAGCGCCGTACCAGAGGGTCAGTGCGGCGAAGGCCTGCGGATAGAACAGCCCGGCCATCGCCCCACCGGACACGAGCCATGCCAGAGCGAAGAGCCACAGGTTCGGAGCCAGGGCGAGACACGCCACAGCCGGGGCAGCGAGCACTGCCGCCCAGGTCATCACCGGCCGGGGTCCGTAGACCTGTAACCACTTCCCGACCAGGGGTCCGGCCAGGCCCGCCAGGACCTGGGCCGCGGAGAACAGGGCGGTGACCGTGGCGACGGACCACCCGGTATCGGCGGTGATCGCCGGGGCCAGCACAGGGAAGGCGTAGAAGAGCACGCCGTAGCTCGTGGTCACGGTGACGCACAGGGCCACCAGCCCCCGGCGTGCCCCGGCCACCGGTACGGAGGCGGGGGCGCCGGGGGCCGGAGCCGTACGCCCGGGTCTCACGGGGTCCGGACCGCCAGGGGGGAGGCGACGTCCTGGGTGTCGCCGGTCGAGCAGCAACCCCTTTCCGCCTCGGCCCCGGCGTCGTCGAACATCCCCGATCCGCCGCACACCCCGGTCTCGGGCAGGACCAGTTCCACCCGCTCGGCCGCCTCGTGGTCACCCGCGATGCGCGCGGCGATACTGCGCACCTGTTCGTAGCCGGTCAGGGCCAGGAACGTGGGCGCACGGCCGTAGGACTTCATCCCGGCAAGGTAGAAGCCCTCCTCGGGGTGGGCCAGCTCCCTGGCCCCGTGGGGGTAGACCGTTCCGCACGAGTGCACGTTGGGGTCGATGAGCGGAGCCAGTCCCACCGGCGCCTGGAGCGCGGGGTCCAGCCCCAGGCGGATCTCGGACAGCATCGACAGGTCGGGGCGGAACCCGGTCAGTGCCACCACCGCGTCCACCGGTTCCAGCGGCCGCCCGCCCTCGTCCACGAGCACCAGGCGCCCGTGCTCCGTGCGGACCTCGGCGGTACGGAAACCGGTGACGATCCGCACGTGTCCGGCCTCGACCGCCTCCCTGGCGCGCAGACCCAGGGCCCCGCGCCCGGCGAGCTGGTCGGACTCGCCGCCGCCGAAGGCGTCGCCGACCTCCCCTCGGCGGAGCACCCACACGGCCTCGGTGCCGGGCTCCTCCTCGGCGAGCGCGGCCAGGGCGACCAGGGCGGTCAGAGCCGAATGGCCCCGGCCCACCACGGCCGTGGTGCGGCCCGCGTGGCGGGAGCGAACCCCGGGATCGGTCAGGTCGGGCATCCTGTGGGAGACGCGCTCCCCAGCGGCCGCCTCGCCCCGGGCGGGCAGGCCGTCCGCGCCCAGCGGGTTCGGTGTGCCCCAGGTGCCGGAGGCGTCGATCACCGCGCGCGCCAGGACGCGTTCCTCCCCCTGCCCGGTGCGCACCCGCACGGTGAAGGGCTGCCGATCCCGTCCGGCGTCGACCAGGCGGTCCCGGCCCAGGCGGCTGACCCCAGTCACCTCCGTCCCGAACCGCACCCGCTCTCCCAGGGCCTCGGCCAGCGGAGCCAGGTAGGCCTCGGCCCACTCCCGCCCGGTCGGGTAGCGATCGTCGTCCGGGCGCCGCCAGCCGGTACCGGAGAGCAGCTTCTCCGCTGCGGGGGCCACCAGGTCGCGCCAGAAGGAGAACAGGCGCACGTGCCCCCAGCCGGTCACCGCCGCACCGGCCCGGTCACCGCGTTCCAGGACCAGGACCGGCAGGCCGCGCTCGACGAGTTCGGCGGCAGCCGCCAGCCCGGTGGGACCCGCGCCGATCACCACCACGGGACGTTCCTCTGACATGGCACACCCTTTCATCGATGAATATCTATCATTGGAGACTTTATCGACAGCCATCGATGCATGCAACCATCGACCATCGTCGATAATGAAGGCATGGGTGCGATCTCCGAACACGACGACGACCTACTGACCTCCGACGACGCGGAGACCTACGCCTCCTGGTTCGCCTGCCTGGCCGAACCCATGCGCGTCCGCCTCCTCCACGCCATCGCCACGTCCCCCGGTTCGATCAGCGTCGGAGAGCTCGCGAAGGCCGTGGGCATCCGCCAGCCCACGGTCTCCCACCACCTGCGCAAACTCGCGGACGCGGGGTTCGTGACCCTGACCAGGGCGGGAACCGCGACCCGGGTGGCGGTCAACCCCGCCTGCTGCACGGGCCTGCCGCACGCCGCGGACGCCGTCATGGGCGTGCTCAACACCCGCCCCTGCTGCCCTACCGACCTGCCGCCCGACGTCACCACGCGCCCCATGGGCGACGCGGACCTGGACGCGGTACGGGAGATCCACTCCCAGGGCCTCGCCACCGGCGACACCGCCTTCGAAACCCGTGTCCCCGACCTCTCGGGGGAAGGGTGGCTCACCGGTCACCGCTGGGTCGCCGAGACCGGCGGTCGCGTGGTCGGCTGGACCGCCGCCGCACCCGTCTCCAGTCTCCCCGCCTACGCCGGGGTCGCCGAGACGTCGGTCTGGGTGGCCGAGGGCGCCCGGGGGAGGGGCGTGGGCAAAGCACTGCTGTACCGACAGGTCACCGAGGCCGACACGGGTGGGCTGTGGACCCTCCAGGCCTCGGTCCCGCCCGAGAACCGGGCGGCGCTCTCCCTGCACCACCAGGCGGGCTTTCGCACCGTGGGTGTGCGCGAGCGCATCGCCCGCCACCGCGGCACCTGGCGCGACACCGTTCTGCTGGAGCGCCGCCGGAGCACCGACGACACGGACCGCGGCGAGGACTGCACCTGCCCGACCCGCTGACCTCCGCGACCCGTACCTGCGAAACCTCGGCACCGAGGGGCCACGTAAGGTCGCGTACGTGGTCCCAGGGCATCGAGGAGTCATGTGTCGCAGAGTCCGATCGCGTGGTTGGAACGCCACCAGGTCGCCGTCTACGCGGGGGCGATGGCCACGGGAGCGGTGGCCGGCCTGAGCCTGCCGAACACCGCTCCAGTACTGGGACGGGCCGTCAACCCGCTGCTCGCCGCCCTGCTGTACGTGACGTTCCTCCAGGTACCCGCAGCCGAACTGGTCCGCTCGTTGCGACCGGACCGGTTCCTGGCCGCCGCGCTGCTAGTGAATTTCGCGGTGGTACCGCTGGTGGTCGCGGCGATGCTGCCTTTCCTGCCCGACGACGAGGCCGTGCGGATCGGTGTCCTCCTGGTGCTGCTGTGCCCGTGTGTGGACTATGTGATCGCCTTCAGCGGGCTGGCCGGGGGCAGCAGTCGACGCCTGCTCGCGGCCACGCCCCTGCTGCTCGTCGCGCAGATGGCCCTCCTGCCGGTCTACCTCCTGCTGTTCATGGGGCCGGAGCTGGCCGACGTGGTCGAGGCGGGGCCCTTCGTCGAGGCGTTCGCGGTATTGATCGCCGTCCCGCTGGCGCTGGCCTGGCTCACCCAGTCCTGGGCCGCCCGCAGCGGCACGGGACTCAGGACCGCCGAGGCGGTAGGCACGACGATGGTGCCGCTGATGGCGGCGACCCTGTTCGCGGTGGTCGCCTCCCAGATTCCCGGACTGGACGGCACGTCGGCCGGCGTGGTGCGCGTGGTGCCGTTCTACGCGCTCTTCCTCGCGGTCATGGTGGGCGCCGGCCTGGCCGTCGCGCGACTGTTCCGTCTGGACATGCCCGCCGGACGGGCGGTCGTGTTCACCGGCGCGACCCGCAACTCGCTGGTCGTCCTCCCCCTCGCCCTGGCCCTGCCGGACGCACTCGCCGCCACGGCGGCGGTGGCCGTGGTCACCCAGACCCTGGTAGAGGTGGTCGGCATGGTGGTCTGCGTGCGGGCGGTGCCCCGGCTGCTGCCCGCCGCCCAGCCCACCACCGCGTGACCCGCACGGTGTCTCCCCTCTCGGCCGCCCCTACCGGGCTTGCGGTGCCGCCCACCGCTCGACCTGGCGTCTCATCGACTCGACCACGGCCAGTGCCTCGTCCGTGGCGCCACAGCGGGCGGTGACCTGCACCCCGACGAAGGCGGCCTGCAGGAGCCTGGCCCTGTCAGCGACGTCACCGGGGAGGATCTCCCCCCGTGCGACGGCACGGTCCAGCGCGGTGGCGATGCCCTCACGGACACGCTTGCCGTAGCGGCGGGCCCGTTCGGCGATCCGCTCATCGCGCGGGGCCACCTCGGTCGCCGTGGTCACCATGAAACAGCCCGGGGGGCCCGGCTCGGTCAGACCGCTGCGGACGGCGTCGAGAAAGGCACTGAGGTCCGCCAGGCCACTCGACCCGTGTTCCAGGGGGCGCAGAAGATCCTCGCGGTCCCGGTCGTAACGCGCCAGCGCGGCTTCCAGCACCCCGTGCTTGCTGCCGAAGGCCGCATACAGGCTGGACGGCGCCAAGCCCGTGGCCTGGACGAGGTCCCCGACGGTCGTCCCCTCATAGCCCTTGTCCCACAGCGTGCTCAGCGCGGCCGCCGTGGCCGCGTCGAGGTCGAAGGAACGCGGCCTTCCGCGACGAGAGTGCTCGGATCGGTCTTGCCTCATTTGTGTAGTGTACACTCCAGAACAATTCGGGATCATTCACTCCAGAAATAAGCCGCGACCTGAGGAGTCCACATGGCGCACACCGAACAGCTGCTCTCCCTGCCCTTCCGCACGGCGAAGGACCCGGACCCCGCCGTCACCGGGGCACTGGCCAAGGTCAAGGCGCAGATCGGGATGGTTCCCAACATGTACGCGGCGATGGCCAACGCCCCGAGCCTGCTGGAAACCTTCCTCCACGGCTACAACGCCTTCCGGTCCGACTCGGGCTTCACCCCGGCGGAGCAGGAGACCGTCCTGCTCACCATCAGCCGACTCAACGGCTGCACCTACTGCGTCGCCGCGCACAGCTCTCTCGCCGACATGAGCAGAATCCCCACCGAGATCACCGACGCCGTCCGCGACGGCAAGCCGCTGCCCGACACGCGGCTGGACGCCCTGGCCACCTTCACCGAGGCCTTCGTCGAGAGCCGCGGCCTGCCCACCGCGGCCCAGGTCGACGCGTTCCTCGCCGCCGGATACACCGAGACCGACATCCTGCAGGTGCTGCTGGCCATCTCCGTCAAGACCATCAGCAACTACACCAACCACCTGTTCCACACCGAGCTTGACAGGGCGTTCGCCAAGCGCGCCTGGACCGAGTGACCTGACGACGGGAAGGCGGCGACCAGCCGACCGGTTCGGAGCCGCCGACCCGGTCCACCGAATCGACAGGGTGGGCAGGTGGGCTTCTTCCGATCCCGCGGAGTCCTTGCGCCCTGCCCACCGTCAAGGCACAGCCTCGTAGGGGCCGAAGCAGTACTCTTCAGCAGATACGCGAAAGACCCGCCGATGATTCGGCGGGTCTTTTGGCTGGTGGGCGTACCAGGACTTGAACCTGGGGCCTCATCCTTATCAGCGATCATCCGCCCCCTGGGACGGCCCGTCACAGCCCCCGCCGAAACGGCCTTTCCCCTGTTGAGCGGCTTTCTGCCGTTCGCGGAGTGACACCGGGTACCGTGCCCTGCCGCACGGTCACACGGTCAGATCACGGTCAAGACAGGGGTCTGTCCACGTGGGATTCTCACGCGCCCGCACCGGCACCAGGGGCGGGACACGCTTCACCGCGTACTACACCGACATCAAGGGCGACGAGCGCTCGGCGGGCACCTTCGCCACCGCCAAGGAGGCCGACAGGGCGTGGCAGCGCGCCGAGGCCAAGGTCGCCGAGGGCCGCGTCACCAGCACCAGGCACGGACGCCAGCGCTTCGCCGACTTCGTCCTGGACACCTGGCTGCCCGACCACGTCATGGAGGAGTCCACCCGCCAGAACGTCACCTACCTCGTCCACAAGCGCTTCATCCCCGAGCTCGGCAGGATGCGCATGAACGAGATCCTGCCCCAGCACGTCCAGAGCTGGGTCCGGCAATGCCAGAAGGAAGGGCTCGCCGCCTCCTCCATCCACCGCATGACCACGGTCCTGTCAGCCGTCTTCACCTCGGCCGTCGTCAACCAGGTCATCTTCACCCACCCCTGCAAGGGCGTGGTGTTGCCGACAGTCGGCAAGAAGCAGTTCGAGATCATCACCCCCGAACAGTTCTCCGGCTTCCACGACGCGATCGAGGGCGAGCGGTTCCGGCTCCTGGTCGAGTTCGACATCGAGTCCGGGCTGCGGTGGGGCGAACTCAGCGAGATCCGGCTCAAGGACATCGACCGGGCGACGGGCATCCTCACCGTCAGCCGGTCCGTCGTGGAGCTCACCGCGAAGGCGCACCCGACCGGCGGACGGTTCCTGGTCAAGGAGTACCCCAAGGACCGCAAGTTCCGCCGTCTGAAGCTGAGCCGTCCCCTGGTGAAGAAGATCCTCGCCTTCGCCATGGCCCACGGGATCAGAGACGACGACCTCCTCTTCTCCTTCCCCGAGCAAGACGACGACGCTCCGATTCCGGGGGTGCCCGATGGGGTGGATCTCGGACTCACCGCGCCCAACGACGAGGGGAGGAGATACGAGCACGGCTCGACCACCGCGTACACGAACGGGAGGTGCCGTTGTGAGTACTGCCGTGCCGCCTTCGCCCACTACCGCGCGGTCCGTCGAGCCGAGGGCAAGGACAAGCCGAGAAGGAGAAGGAAAGTCACCACCGACGGGCACATCCCGGCGGACTGGTTCCGCAAGAACATCTGGCACCCGGCAAGGGAGAAGGCGGGGTTGCCGAAGTCGGCAACCCCGCACCAGCTACGACACGCTCACGCCTCGTGGCTCCTTGCCGGGGGCGCCAACCTGACCGTGGTCCGGGACCGGTTGGGGCACGCCTCCATCACCACGACGGAGCGCTACCTGCACACCCTGCCCGAAGCCGACGACAGCGCCCTCGAAGCGCTCAGCAACGTTCGCTACCGCAGCACGACCACGGCCAGCGCGTAGCTCTTGACGTCGCCGCGTCGGCCTGTGGCTGCGCGGCGAGGCAGAGGGTTGGATGATCTCGGGGGTACGGGCACGGGATGCCCGTACCCCCGAGCCCGCTATGCCCGGGGCCAGAGGAGCCCGACCATCACCGGTCGGCATCGCCCTGGCAGATCAACGGCGAGGCCCCAGCCCCAGGGTGAAGTCCGTGAACCGCTCACCGTCCTGCTGAGGGTCGACCAGGTTGACCCAGATCCGTGCCCGTGGCCCGTGCTCCACCAGGTCAGGCATCGTGGCACACCCGATCCCGAACCCGTCCCGGCCTCCCACCAGATACAGCGAGGCCTGGACATACCTGACCAGGTCAAGCCGACGGTTGGCCAGGCACCGCTCGTTGGCTCCGTCCAGGACCAGCAGCACCCGCGGAAAGCGCGGATACCGCTTCTGCCACGCAGGGCGTGCCGGCCCGTCCGCGGCGCTCCTGAGTTTGCGCAGGGGGTGGTGGTCGAAGTAGCGGGCGTAGGCCACGAGCTTGGCCGCCAGCCGGGACACGGGCATGGTCGTCCGGTCCACCTCGACCAGGAACTGGTACTGCACGCGGAACCCGTTGGGGCGTACGGCGATGTAATGGATCAGTGCGTCACTGATCACGTGGGTGTCGGTGAACCTTCCTCCGCCCTTGGCGTACCGATGCGCCACCTCCGGGATCCAGTGCAGGGGCTCGAAGTCGTCCCCCAGGATGCGGGCATGCTCGAAGAAGGCCAGGCCCATCTCCACCACGGAGAGCATGTGCTGGGCGAGCGGACCCGAAGCGCGTTCGGGGTTCATGCGGTAGGGGCGGGCCAGAACCTGTCCGGATTCCTGAACCGCGCGCGCTCCGACCGGGGTGAGGAACCAGCGGTGCGCTTGGCGCCCCGGAGGCACCACCCGGTCGACCAACCCTCGGCGTCGCAGGTGGTGCAGGACATGGAGCATGTATCTCCGTGAGGTGGCGTCCGGGGTGAGGAGCCGGGCCAACTGGTGACCAGCCGGTGCTGATAGAGCACCGCCTGCGCCTGCTGTGCCAGCGAACTGGCCTCGATCGTGCGGATCGGCAAATCGTCGTCCTCCTCGGTGTGGGAACAGATCCCGTCGCAAGGAGGAAGTGGGTCGCCCGCAAGCGCGTGACGCGAGGAATCAGGCGATCGAGTCCGCTGACGTGGCCCCCACTCCCGGAGAGGAGAAAAGACCCCACCGCCCTCCCACTTGAGGGGAATCGAGACCGCACGCCTTGAAGTCGAAGCACACGGGCTCATGCCCCAAACGCCCTCCAGGGGGCCGTTGAGGAGTTCAGATGCCTTTCCTCGACTTTCCCTAGCCTCCGGCTCCCACAAGGCGTCAGCGTTCATCTGAAGAGGTTGAGCACAGGTCGAGGTGGGTGATGAGCAGTTGGGGGAACAAGGATCCGTGAATCTGTGCGTGAGGATGGGGAGTCACACCATGAGACGGTGAAGGAACGTGGAGGGTAGACCAGAATAGTCTGGAGAAACAGGAATCAGAGACAGGTTGAGATCGCGGTCTTAGCGAAGCATGAGATGAGGAGAGCATGGGGGTATGATCTTTCTCTTCAATGATTCATATAAGAGAAGAAGATGTCGGAGTTTGCCGGGCGCGCCCCATCCCCTGACCTGTCAGGCTTTACTGCGTTCGGCCACGACAGCGAGGCTGAACACCATCCTGTACTGGTGCCCGCAGCGCCCGGTTAACCATTGGGTCAACCTCGGCAAGGTGTCTCCGATCCCTGGTCCGCCCCGAAGCCGTACGCGCATGAGACTCTCCGGTCAGGACGCGGAGAGGTGACCGGTGAGACGCTCCAGGTCCCAAGGATCGACCGGCACGGGGTCAGGCAGCATGGGCTCCAGCGCTCCGGAGACGATCTCGGTCAGGTCGCACAATGTCCCGCCACGTTCGAAGATGCGTGCCTGTGCAGCCGAGGCTTCGTCAATGTCCGTGCCCTCAGGAACCACCCACACCAACTGGCCCGTCTTACCGTTGGTGAAGCGGTAAACGACTCCAGCCTGGGAGTAGGAGCGGCTGGTGTCCATCCACGGCTGGGCCACTCGCTCCCCGGCAAGAGTGGTCAGTTGGCCCTTGCCCCGGGCATCGGTGCCCAGCACCCCGGCTCCACACCCCTTGGCGTCGATGAGCAACCAACCCGCCCCGGTCAGTACCAGGTGATCGATGTTGGCGAGCCCCAACGACATCGGAGCCAGCCCCGCACCGGTGACGTGGTCCAGGCGTACCAGGTCATGGAAGAGGTGGTACACGCCCGGCAAGCCCTCCAACCAGCCCTGTACAGCTTGGCCCACTCGGCGTTCGAAGAACGCGCCACGACGAGCCGCCGAACCATACTGGTCCGCCGCCGTGTCCAACGACGTACCAGGACGACCGTGTACCTGTACCACCATGGTCCACCCCTGTACCACTCTGTTCCACCGACGATCGGCAAGGGTATCTGCACTGGTCACAACGTTATGTCGGCTTGTCGGGAAACCCAAGTACCCGCATGGGCGACTCACGGCTTCCCCCTGTGTAGCCGCCCCCGAGGCTTCTGGCCCGTGAACGTACGGTCCTCATCAAGGCCGAACACAGCGGACCGATCTGGACCCCGTACTGCTGGAGGACGGAAACCAGGCGCGAGCAGTCCCTTCCCTCGAAGCCAGGTCCGTCGCCGTATCCGATCAGAGACCTTCGGCAACTCGAGTCGGCAACCTAGGACCGGGAACTTTCCGGGATTCTTCTTCTCGACAGAGATGCCTCCGTTTTTCGGTTAGCACCTCTCGCTATGACGTGCTGCTGTAGGTTCGGATCCCCAACACCCTCGACTGGCCAGCCTCTCCCTCAACTGGTCAGCGGCCTCGGAGCCGTAGAAGGAAGGGTTATGCGTCGCTGGGATCCACTCAATGAACTGCAGCTCTCGGTGCTGTCCAAGATCGCTGAAGGCGTCGACCTCAGCGACCACGAAGGCGTCAAGTACCGCCGGTCGGCCTACGCGCTTCGCGACCGGGGCCTCGTCACGGCAGGCAGGAAGCAGGGCAAGTGGCAAGCCCGCGTCACGGATGCCGGTCGCTTCTACCTGGAGCACGGCCACCATCCGGACAGGCCCTCCGACGGGAAGGGCGCGAAGGAAAGGGAACGCCCGGCCGAGGCAGAGCGGAAGAAAGCTCGCGCTTCCCGCTCCGCCTCTTCGGATGATGCCGCGAAGTTGATCGCCGACCTGAACGCCGGAGGAGGTGTCCTCCACATCGAGAACCCTGACATGGAAACCCGGGCGCGCTATCGGAGGGCGATCGACCGTGCCAAGCGGCACAACCTCGTGCCCGAGGGTAAATCCCTCAAGTACACAGGGCGTAGTACAGGAGACCTGGTCGTCTGTCTGGTCGACCCGGCGAACGGCGGCGAGACCGAGTGGAACAAGATCCGGACCACCACCGGCAGCACGTACACCGGCACGACCGCCATTCTCGAAGAGCTCCGACGCGACCCTTCGCCGCTGGAGGTCTCAGAAGCCCTTCGCCCGCGAGCGCTGGTCGTCGTCGAGTCCCTCGGCAAAGTCCTGAGCAGGAAGGGGTATCGGCTGGTCCTGGCCAAGAGACGCAACGGCACCACGTTGTTCGTCACGGTCAAGGGACACCAGTACGACCTGACGGTGACGGAAGAGCGCGAGCGGGTGGAGAAGCCCTCGGACACACGGATCAGGAAACGCTCACACAACCGCTACCTGTTGCCGCGTCCCGTGTACGAACTCAGATGGACCGGTCGCCTCCAACTCATGGTCTCGCCCGCAGGACACGCCGATTCCACGGACTGGGGCGACAAGGGACAAGGGGCGACGGCGTCTAGAGAACCAGGTCCGTGACCTCGTTCCCGAGCTCGAGCACCGTTCGAAGGCCGCAGAGGAAGCGAGGCTCGCCCGGGAGCGGCAGCTCAGGGAACGGGAGGAGCGGGAGAGGCGCAGGCGGCTCCGAGAACAGGCCGAATGGGAGAAGGCCATGGCCGACGCCACGGAACACGCCATCGCGGCCAGGCGGAGCGCGGTGTTCCGGGAAGCCCTGGAGTCGTGGAACACCGTCAGTGAGATCCGCGTCTTCTGCAGAGTTCTGGAGGAGGAGGCCCAGGAGTGCGGGGGCTCCCTGCAGGCTGAGCGGTTGATGCTATGGGCACGGTGGGGAGAGGAGACGGCCGAGCGGTGGGATCCCGTCCGCTCCGACTCCGGTGTCCAAAGCCAGGACTTCGATGCCGCACCCTCACCGGATGAGCTGAGGCCCTTCCTCGGCTACTGGAGTCCGCACGGCCCACACCGTGAATACCGGTACAGAACGGAGTACAAGGACGCGGACCACGGGGGCACGCACGAAGGGGGTTGGCACTACCGCGACCGGCGGCGTCCTCAGTGGTGGCGCCGCTGAGGGCAACCGACCCTCCAGGCCGTGGCGGGACGATACGACCACAGGAAGCAGAGGAAGGAACGGTCGCTACGAGCCCGTTCCTCCCGCAACGCGAGCGCACCTGAACCACGCTCATGCTCAATGCTCGCCACCGTTTTGAGCGGCGTTGCATACCCCCACCTCTGGCGCAACCCACTGTATGACCGCTATCGGCCAGTGGTGGGGGACCGGCCAGTCCGATTCGGGACCCTTGTCCTCACTTGGTGTCACACAGCTCCGATAGCCTGCATTGGGAAAACTGAAGGTAGAACGGTTCTTCGGCTACCGACAGAGCGAGACGGGACGGAGCGGCACATGCGTGAGGGCCGGTGGACCACCGTCACCGAGTCGGATTTCGACCACGAGCACCGCGGTCTGGAGACCATCCGTGAGCGCCTTCCTGACACCGGGGTCTGGCGCGCCTGGTCCAACTTCACCTTCACCGCAGGCTCCGGGCACGTCCGCGAGGTCGACCTGCTCGTCCTCTCGCCCAGTGGCCTACACATGGTGGAGCTCAAGAGCTGGCGCGGCAGCGTCACCACCGAGAACGGCAGCTGGGTTCAGACCCGGCCGAACGGCAGCAGGCTGCCGCACTCCAACCCCCGACACCTGGTGGAGCAGAAGGCCAAGGAACTGGCCGGGCTGCTCAGGCAGCAAGGTGTACAGGGCGTCTATGTGTCCGGTTCGGTGTGCTTCACCGACTCCTCACTTCGGCTACGGCTGCCCACCAACGACCAGAACGGCGTCCACTTCGTCAGCTCGCTCCTGGAGATGCTGCAGCGTCCCCCCTACGACGTGCGGCGCCGCATCACCAGCCCCCGGGCCACCGCAATCGCCAACGGGCTCAAGCAGGTCGGTATCGACCGCAGCGACGCCCAGTTCAAGGTGGGCCCCTACCTGCTGGACCGCAAGCCGCTCGACACCGGTCCCACCTGGGTGGACCACGTGGCCCGCCACACGGAACTGGACGAGCAGGTTCGCGTGCGCGTCTACCTCGTCGAGCGCGGCGCCAGCGCCGCCATGAAGAGGTCCGTGGAGAATGCCGCCCGCCGAGAGTCGGACGTCCTGACCCGCTTTCAGCACCCTGGGGTTGTGAGGGTCAAGACTTACGATCCCTCCGGCCACCGTTCCGGACCCGCCCTGGTCTTCGAGCATCACTTGGGGACACTGCGCCTGGACGAGTACCTCATTCAGTATGGGGACAGGCTCGACATCCTCACCCGGATGTCCCTGGTACGCCAGCTCGCCGAAACCGTGCGCTCGGCGCACTCACGCCGCATCCACCACCGCACGCTGTCCGCGCACTCAGTACACGTACTCCCGGGCACGGGCAAGGGCGGCAGCGAAGACGCCCGATGGCTCGCTCCTCGGTTGCAGATCTCCGACTGGCAGGTCGCCCTGCGCCGTACCAGTCCGGACGACACTCGACGCTTCGCCTCGACCTCGCTGTCCCTCGGCCACGTCTCCGACAAGGCCGACGCCTACCTCGCACCCGAGCTGACTGCCAGCCGCCCCGACCCGGTCCACCTCGACGTGTACGGGCTGGGAGTGCTCACCTACCTGCTGGCCACCGGCCGTGCCCCAGCCGCGAGCCAAGCCGAGCTGCTTGCCCAACTGGAGGCCGGGGAGGGTCTGCGCCCCAGCGCCCTCGTGGATGGGCTGTCCCAGGACATCGACGAGCTGGTGCAACTCGCCACCGCCTACCGCCCCGAGCAACGCCTCGCCAGCGTCGATGAGTTCCTGGACATACTGGAATGTGTCGAGGACTCCCTGACCGCTCCAGGCACACCTTCCGACGTCCCCCATGAGCCCGAGCAGGATCCATTGGAGGCCGTGCCGGGTGACGTCCTGGACGGCCGCTGGGAAGTTCAGCGCCAACTGGGCACCGGCTCCACGAGCCGCGCCTTCCTGGTACGCGACCTGACCGTTGACCCGCAGGCCCGGAACGCGCGCCCCTTGGCCGTGCTCAAGGTGGCTCTGTCCGACAACCGTGGGCAGATCCTGGCCCGCGAAGCCGAGATCCTCAGCGGCCTGCGCCTGCACCAGGGCATCATCCGCCTGGTCGAACCCAGTCCGCTGACCATCGGCGGGCGTACCGTCCTCGCGTTGGAATACGTCGGTGACGAGCGCCCGGACGAGGAACGCGGTTCCTCCCGCAGTGCCCCGCGCCGCCGCGAGGAGACCGTGGCCCGCCAGCTGCGCGAGGGCGGGCGCCTCAAGGTCGACCAGCTGGAAGCCTACGGCGACTACCTGTTCGGCGCTATGGACTTCCTGGAGGGGGAAGGGGTCTGGCACCGCGACATCAAGCCGGACAACATCGCCGTCCGGGTTCGTCCCAACCGCACGCGCGAGCTGGTCCTCATCGACTTCTCCCTGGCCGGGTATCCGGCGAAGGAGAAGGAAGCGGGCACCGAGGGCTACCTCGACCCGTTCATCGGGGGGCTCAAGCGCTCGGTCTATGACAACCACGCCGAGCGCTATGCCATCGCGGCCACACTGCACGAGATGGCCTCGGGCGAGCTACCCAGGTGGGGTGACGGCAGCGTCGTCCCAGCGCAGATCGACCCCGAGGAATGGCCCTACCCCGAGATCGCCGCCGAGGCCTTCGACCCGGCGGTGCGCGAGGGGTTGAAGAAGTTCTTCCGCAAGGCGCTGCACCGCGACGCCGCCAGGCGCTTCCCCGACCTCAAGCCCATGAGGGACAGGTGGCGCAAGATCTTCCTGGACGCCCAAACCAGGCCGTCCTCGGGTCACCCCCTCACACGCCCCCCGGAGACGACGGCCGCCCCAGCCTCCGACGGGACCAATGGGGCCGACGAGTCCGCGTCCGCCCTGCGGATCCCTGACGCCGAGCCCCTGACCGCCGAGCAGCAAAGGGAGGAGCAGGCCCGCGCGGCCACGCACGAGACCCACCTATCAACCTCCGGTCTGAGCCCAACCGCCGAGTCCTTCCTGTACGACCTCGGGATCACCACGGTCGGAGAGCTGCTGGACCACAGCCAGCGCAAGTTCCTCAACGCCCCCGGCCTGGGTGCCAAGACCCGCAGCGAGATTCAGCGGCGACAGCGCGAGTGGGGTGAACGGCTCCGGCGGACCCCGGACTCACCGCTCACGCCCGAGGGCCGTAAGAAGGCCGAGGAGGAGCTCGAGCGCAGCAGTCTGGAGTCGACCCTCACCGACCATCTCGTGGAGCACGACAGCGCTTCCACCCTGCCGGGCGGCGCCCTGCGCTCGGTCAGCCTGGACGCCCTGGCCACCGTGTTCGTGCCGAAACCGAACAACAACGGTTCCAACCGGAATTCGGTGGAGGCCGTGCGCCTGCTGCTTCGGCTGCCCGATGAGCGGGGAGAGCTGCCGGAGATCGGGGTGTGGCCCATGCAGAAGGACGTGGCCAAGGCCCTGGGACCGAGCGCGGGGAGCATATCGAGGGCCATCAAGGAGCAGCGCAAGCGCTGGAAGAAGCTGCCGGCCGTTCAGGCCCTGCGCGACGAGGTCCTCGGCCTGCTGGAGGAGCTGGGCCGGATCGCGTCCGCGGCCGAGATCGCCGACGCGCTGACCGTGCGCCGCGGCACCCAACTGCGCGGACGCGAGCAGCGCCGGGCCCTAGCACTGGCCGCGGTGCGCGCCGTGGTGGAGGTCGAACAGCTCGTCCCTGAGGAGGCGGCATTCCGGCACCAGGCCAACCGCAAGGCCAAGGACGAAGGAATGAGCGCAGGGCTGCTGGCCCTGGAGGTCGGTGAGGACGATTCCCCCGACACGCCGTCCGCCCCCGGACTGCTCGACTACGCGACGCGCCTGGGCCGGGCCGCCGACCGGCTGAGCAAGCTGGACACACTGCCCACCACGGCCACCGTGCTCGCCGAGCTGGGCGCGATAGACCCCCCGCCGGGGACGGTGGAGTGGAACGAGCGGCGCTTGGTGGAGGTGGCCGCGGCGGCCTCTACCAACGCGGCGGTGACCCCGCGCCTGGAGATCTACCCACGCGACCTGTCACTGGTGCGAGCGCTGCGCCTGGCCCAGGCAGGGCTGGTGCGGCTCATTCCAGGCCCGCTGCCGTGGGAGAACCAGCCCGGGCTGACCCCGGAGGAGGTGCACGAGCGGGTGCGGGCGCGGTTCCCGGAACTGGTGGATGCCCACGGTAGTCGCGAGTTGCCCGTCGACGGCCCGCTCACCAGGGCGCTGAAGGACGCCGGTTTCGGCCTGGAGCTGTCCACACGCAGGAACACCGGAACCTTGCGCTACCTGCCGCCGAAGGAATCGGCAGAGTCCAGCTACCGGACCATGGTCGGGCAACGGCGCACTACCCGGACCAGCACGTTCACCCGGTACTCCGACGACCCACGACTTGCCGCTGCCCTCCGGTCCGAGGAACAGCTACTCGCTGCGGCGCGCGGGGACGGGTTCCGGGTGCTGACCGTGCGCGCCGGGATGAGCGCCAGCGCGGTCGAGGAGTTGTCCGGGGCAGGGAGCCGGTTCGGTGCCCGGGCAGTCTCGGTGACCGGTCTGTTCCTCGTGGCCATGCACGAGCTGGTGGACCCCAAACCCAAGCTGAGGTGGGAGACAGTCCTGAGGGCGGACGCTGCCGAACCGGGGTCCAGATCGGCCAGGAACTTCGCCAACTATGTCACGACGGCGTGGGGCCGCGTCGAGCCGTGGCTACGGGAGCTGTTGGCGCTGGACGGCGGTGGGGCGAAGGTGCCTGTGCTGATGACCGATACTGGGGTGTTCGCTCGCTACGACGCGATGGACGTGCTGCACCGGCTCGCCGAGGTCTCACGGCAGGGCGGTTCGAGCCTGTGGATGCTGTGCCCGCAGGACGACCCGGCCCGAGACCCGCGAATCGGGGCGGTCGCCGTCCCTTATCAGGCGGGGTTGGGCGAGTGGATCCAGCTGCCGGACTCGTGGGCGAAGAACGAACACCGCGCTCGTGCGTAGCGCGGAAGGGACAGGCAGTGTGAGGCGGCGGGTCGGCTAGCCGGTCCGCGCGAGGTTGAAGGGCTGGGAGAGACCGCGTGGTTGACCAGAAGGCGTTGCTGGACGACCTGAAGCAGCAGGTCAGTGAGACCGAGTCCGACCTCGCCGCACAGGTGAAGGCGCTGCCTGAGGTCGCAGCAAGCCTGGATGCCGAGTACAAGACTGCGGCAAGGCTCAACCGGACCGCCGCGACGAAGAGCTCCTGGCTGACCGAACGCATCACCCAGGCCGCCGCCGCGTGGGTGCTGGGCACGGTGTTCATTCGGTTCGCCGAGGACAACCGGCTGATCCCCGAGCCGTATCTGACCGGACCCGACATCGAACGACGGGACCTGGCAGAGGCCCGGTACGGCGCGTACGTGGAGACCGACGAGGATCCCACCTACCGCGGTTGGTTGGAGAAGGCCTTCGAGGAGCTGGGCTCGGGGCACGTGGGTGAGTTGCTGTTCGACTCCAGGCACAACCCGCTGTTCCAGATTCCGCTCTCCCATGATGGTGCACGTAGCCTGGTGGAGTTCTGGCGTGAGCGAGACGCCGAGGGTGTGCTTGTCCATGACTTCACTGACCCGTTGAACGACGACGGAACCGAGGGCTGGGATACCCGGTTCCTGGGCGATCTGTACCAGGATCTGTCGGAGAACGCGCGCAAGGCGTATGCGTTGCTCCAGACTCCGGAGTTCGTAGAGGAGTTCATCCTCGATCGGACGATGGACCCTGCTGTGCGGGAGTTCGGCTACCAGGAACTGAAGATGATCGACCCGACGTGCGGGTCAGGCCACTTCGTGTTGGGTGCGTTCAGGCGTCTGGTGAAGCTGTGGGCCAAGGGCCAGCCGGGCCGTGACACGCACGAGCGGGTGCGTGCGGCGCTGGACTCGGTACACGGGGTGGACATCAACCCGTTCGCGGTGGCCATCGCCCGGTTCCGGTTGTTGGTGGCGGCCATGGCTGCGGCGGACATTCGAACCTTCGCTGAAGCGGGCAAGTACGACTGGCCGATCCACCTGGCGGTCGGTGACTCACTGATCAAAGCCCGGCAGCTCGAGCTAGCGCTGGAGTTGGAGGAATCCGGGGACTCGTTGGCGTCGTTCGCCTACGCGACAGAGGACGTCCACGAGCACAAGGGCATCCTGGAGCAGGGTCGATACCACGTGGTCGTGGGGAACCCGCCGTACATTCAGGTGGCTGACCCCAGTCTCAACAAGGCCTACCGCAGGTTGTACAAGGCCTGCGCTGGTGGATACGCATTGACAGTTCCTTTCGCGCAGCGGTTTTTCGAGCTGGCCAAGCAGGGTGACTCTGACGGTCGCGGCTATGGCATGGTAGGCCAGATCACCGCGAACTCCTTCATGAAGAGGGAGTTTGGAGCCAAGCTGATCGAGGACTACTTCGCCCACCAGGTCGAGTTGACCGAGGTCATTGACACCTCTGGGGCTTTTATTCCAGGACACGGAACCCCGACCGTCATTCTTGTCGGTAGGAGCCGTGCAGGCAAGGAGCGCTCGGGGACGATTCGAACCGTTCGTAGTGTCCAGGGGGAGCCGTCCACGCCCGACAACGCCGAGGATGGCCTGGTATGGCGCTCGATCGTAGAGCAAATCGATAACCCAGGATCCGTCAGCCAATGGATTTCCGTCGATGATCTTGACCACCGACGTTACTTCAGCAAGCAACCATGGATTCTAACCGATGGCGGATTGGAAATGGTGGAACAGATTCACCAATCTTCCACAGAGACGCTTAAGAATCGGACGGCCAGCATCGGCCGCACCACATCCACAGGGGCAGATGACATCTTCTTCTGGCCAGATGCAACGGCCGCCAAGAGGCGAAAGTTTGAAAATCGAATTCGCCCCATGATCGTGGGCGAAATCGTGCGAGACTTCATCTTTGGCGAGCCCATTCAGGTGAGCAATCCATACGCGAACCAGAGTCACTCTGAACTTCTGAGCGAGTCGGATCCGATTGCCGCCAAGCATCTTTGGCTGGATAGAACTCGACTGCAAAACCGGAAGATCTTTGGGAAGACCCTGAAGGAAAATGGTCGCGCCTGGTACGTGCACCTAGAAAACTACTCAAGCAAGCTAAAAAGCGACATTGGCATCGGCTTTGCCTTCGTTTCCTCGCACAACCATTTTACACTCGACCGAAGTGGCCGACTATTTAATCGAACCGCACCAGTAATCAAACTTCGAGAAGGGGCAAACGAAGAGGAGTTCCTGCGGTTGACTGGGCTCCTCAACAGCTCTACTGCCTGCTTTTGGCTCAAAATGGTGAGTCACGATAAGGGGAATCGAGGTGGTGAGCGGGGGACTGGACGGTACGCATGGGAGAGCTTCTATGAGTTCACTGGCACTAAGCTGGAGGAATTTCCCCTTCCGGCTGAGTACCCCACCGAGCTGGGCACCGCCCTGGACGCTCTCGCTCAGCAACTGACCGCTTCCAGCCCTTCCTCCGTGGCCTCCGACGGGGTTCCCACCGTTGCCGCTCTCCGCGAAGCTCGGGCTGCCTGGGAGTCCATCCGAAGGCAGATGATCTTCCTTCAGGAAGAACTCGACTGGCAGGTCTACTCCCTCTACAACCTGCATGACGAGGACCTGCGCGCCCCCGCTTCCGTCGACATCAGCGAGATCGCGCTCGGTGAGCGCGCCTTCGAGATCGTGCTCGCCCGCCGAGTCGCCGCTGCCGAGGCCTCCGACGAGTGGTTTAAGCGGCACCACGGCTCCACCCCCATCACGGAGATCCCTGCCCACTGGCCTGAGGCCTACCGCAAGGTCGTCCAAAAGCGCATCGGCGCCATGGAGTCCTCCCGCGCGATCGGCATGGTCGAGCGCCCCGAGTACAAGCGCCGCTGGGCCACCGACGGTTGGGATGCCCTCCAGGACAAGGCTCTGTGCTCCTGGCTGCTGGACCGTATGGAGGCTCGGGAGCTCTGGTACGACTACAACGATCAGCCCGCACTGCTCACCTTGTCGCAACTCGTTGACGCGCTCACGCTAGACGAGGACTTCGTCTCCGTCGCGCAGATCTACGCGCCCCGGCAGGAGTTGGCCGACCTGGTCGCGGACCTGATCACCGACGAGCATGTCCCCTTCATCTCCGCCCTGCGCTACAAGCCCACCGGCCTGCGCAAACGCGCTGACTGGGAGCAGACCTGGGAACTCCAGCGCCAAGAGGACGCGGCGCCTGACGAACCCGCCAAGCGAAAAATCCGCGCCAAGACCAAGGTCCCACCCAAGTACACCTCGGCCGACTTCCTGCGCCCCTCCTTCTGGAAGGCGCGCGGCAAGCTCGACGTGCCCAAGGAGCGCTTCATCTCCTACGGCTCAACCAACACCGCCACCCCCGACCTGTACGGCTGGGCGGGCTGGGACCACGCCGAACAGGCGCGAGCCTTGGCCGCGCACATCTCCGTCCAGGCCATGTCCGACGAGGAGATCGCCCCGTTCCTCGCCGGTCTGCTGGAGCTCCAGCCGTGGCTGGGACAATGGCACAGCGAGTTCGACGCCGCCTACGGAGGCTCCCCCGCCGCGTTCTTCTCCGGGTTCCGCCAGCAGAAGCAGGGCGAGCACGGCCTGACCGACGACAAACTGAAGGCCTGGCGCCCGCCGGCGGCCACCCGCGGCCGACGCGGCGCCAAGAAGTAACCGCCACCGCACGGCCCACCCGCTCCCCAGCCGAGCCAGCGCAAGCTAAGGAGAGGCGAACACCCCCATGGCACAGCAGCCCCTGCTCAGGGACGTCATCGACATCAAGGAGTCCATCTCCACCTCGGACTTCGTCCTGAGCCTTGCCGAGGCGACCACGCCCGAGGGCGCGGAGGCCGCGCTCAGGGACTACGTGGTCACCGACCGCCTGCGCGACAACTTCGACGAGGCCCTCGGCTACATCCGGGCCGCGCTGGAGGGGCGGACCTCGAAAGCGGTCTACCTGCACGGCTCGTTCGGCTCCGGTAAGTCGCACTTCATGGCCGTGCTGCACGCCCTGCTCACCAACCACCCGGCCGTGTGCTCCCGGGGCGACTTCGACCCGGTGCTGACCAAGCACGAGTGGCTCGCCTCCGATGGCCGCAAGTTCCTGCTGGTGCCCTACCACATGCTTGGGGCCAAGGCCATGGAACAGCGGGTGCTGGGCGACTACGTCAGGCACGTTCGGACGCTGCACCCAGACGCGCCGGTTCCGCAGGTGTACCGGACCGACGCCCTGTTCGACACCCTCCGCTCCCTGCGCGGGTCCATGGGCGACGCCATGTTCATCAAGACCCTCAGTGGCCCCGAGGACGAGGACGAGGAGTGGGAGGACGAGTCGTTCGAGTGGACACCCGAGCTGCTCGACACCGCTCTGAGCGCCCCGGAGGCCGCCAAGGGCGCCGAGCTGAACCTCGTCGACCCGTCCTCCCCCGCCGAACTGCGGGCCAGACTGGTCGACGACGCGAGCACCCGGCTGGTGACGGGGTTCGCCGACGACGCCGCCGAGAACGAGCACGGGTTCGTCTCCCTGGACCGGGGGCTGTCGGTCATCGCCGAGCACGCCAGGTCTCTGGGCTATGACGGGCTGGTCCTGTTTCTGGACGAGCTGATCCTGTGGCTGGCCGGTCTCCTGCACGACCAGAAGTTCCTGGCCCGTGAAGCCAACAAACTCAGTCTGTTCGTGGAGAGCGGGGACGCCCAGCGGGCCATCCCCATCGTCTCCTTCATCGCACGCCAACGCGACCTGCGCGAACTGCTCGGCGAGGAGGCGTTCGGCGCCGCCGAGCACGCTACCCAGGACATCATCGACCGGGCCTCGGGCCGGATCGATCCGATCAACCTGGAGGACCGCAACCTCCCGCAAATCACCCAGGCCCGTCTTCTGCAGCCCAGGGAGGGCAAGGCGCGCCTGATCGACGAGGCGTTCGAACGCACCAAGAGGGCCGGCGGCCCCCAGGTGTGGGACACCCTGCTGGGCTCGGACCAGAGCACCACCGGCGCCGACGAGGCGTCGTTCCGGCTGACCTACCCCTTTTCCCCCGCGTTCATGGACACCCTGGTGCACCTGTCCTCGGCGCTCCAGCGATCCCGTACCGGCCTGAAGGTGATGGGGCAGCTGCTGGCCGACCACCGTGACAGCCTGCGCCTGGGTGACCTGGTCGCGGTCGGCGACCTGTACCCGCTGATCGCCCAGGGCGGGGAGCGTCCGTTCACGGACAACCTGAAGTCGGTCTTCGAAGCCGCTGACAAGCTGTACCGGAACCAGATCCGCCCCTACCTGCTCAACACCTACAGCATCACCGACGACGACGTCGACCAGTACGCCAACCGGCCCGAGAGCATCGGCTCCCAAGACCTGAAAGGACGCTGCCGGGCCTTCTCCGGGGACAACCGCCTGGTCTGCACTCTGTTGCTGTCAGCTCTAGCGCCGAGCGCCCCAGCGCTCAACGACCTGACGATCCGCCGCCTGGCAGCGCTCAACCACGGATCGATCGTCTCCCCCCTGCCGGACGGCGAGGTGGGCATCGTCCAGAACAAGGTGGCCGAGTGGGCCGCCCGCTTCCCCGAGATCAAGGAAACGGGCACCACCACCAACCCTGGTGTCCGGTTGGAGCTGACCGGGGTCGACGTCAACTCGGTCGTGCAGAACGCCGACGTCAACGACAACGCGGGCAACCGGCGGGCTCTGGCCAAACGGCTGCTGGCCGAGGAGCTCGGGGTGGAGCGCGTCGACGGCCGCCTGGGCGCGGACGAGCTGCACCTGGTGTGGCGGGGCTCCCAGCGGACCGTGGAGGTCCTCTTCGGCAATGTCGCCGACAGCGACGAGCTGCCCGACCACGACATGCAGCCGCAGATGGAGAACCAGTGGCGGATCATCGTCGACCTGCCCTACGACGAGGAGGACCGGAACCCCGCCGACGACGTCAACCGGATCACCACTCTGCGGGAGAGGCAGGGGCAGGGAAGGGGTGAGCTGTCCCAGACGGTCGCCTGGATCCCCACCCACCTGTCCGCACAGCGGTGGGCGGACTTCCGTCGGCTCGTGAAGATCGACCGGGCTCTGGCCGACGACGCCAGGTTCGCCAACCAGTACGCCGCCCACCTGAACGCCGACAACAAGGAGCGCGCCAAGGGTCTGCTGCAGTCCCAGCGCAAAACGCTCCTACGCCAAGTCAAGGCGGCTTTCAAGCAGGCCTATGGGTTGGGCGACAAGCAGGCCGAGAACGTCACGCTGGGTTTTGACGACCACTTCCACGCCTTGCCAGACGTCGGCGGCCTGAAGGTCTCCATCGGGCAGTCGATGCGCGACGGCATCCGGCACATCGCGGGCAAGCTGCTGGCGCACCAGTTCCCCAAACACCCCGACTTCGACCCAGACGACAGCGGCAAGGCCGTGCGCACGGCCGACGCCAGGACGGTGTTCACCCACGTGCAGGCCGCCGCGAACAGCAACGAGCGCCGCGTCGAGGTCCCAGCCAAGGATCGCGCCGTCATGAAGCGCGTCGCCGAACCGCTCGGGCTCGGCCAGCAGAAAGAGGCCTACTTCGAGCTGTCCGGCCGCTGGGCCGAGCATTTCCGCGCCCGTGCCCGAGCCGAGGGCGAGACCGGTGACTTGAGCCTGACCCGCCTGACTGACTGGACCGACGTCCCCGAACCAATGGGGCTGGAGCCCTTCCTGACCGCGCTGGTGGCCGCCTCCTTCGGAGAGTACGACGACCGGGTGTGGGTGCGCGGGGGCGTGCCGTTGGACCCGGTCCCGGAACTGTCGCGGCTCCGGCCCAGTGACGCGCTGCGCGACCAACCCCGCCCCGCCAAGGAGGATTGGGACCGGGCCCGGGAGCGCTTCGAGGCGATCTTCGGGGAGAAGGCGCCCAGCATCCGGCGCGGCCGCATGGTCAACCACTTCGCCGGGCGGATCACGGCCAGGGGACGTGAGTTCCAAGGGCCGGCGGCGGACCTGGTTCGCAAGCTGGAGGAGCACGCGGCGTTCCTCGGCTTGGACGGCACCGAGGACAGCGACCGCATGGCACTGGCCAGGCGCGCTGTCGCGCTGCTCGACGAGCTGACCGATCGGGGACAGAGCGGGAGCGGCGCCGCCAAGCGAACGATCGAGGCGCTGGCACGATTCGACCTTGGTCCCGTCAGTGCCGACCGGTACGGCACCTCGATCAAGCAGGCGGACAAGGTCGCCCAGGCACTATCCGCAGCTTCCTGGGACGTGCTCAAGCTGGCGCGTGGGCAGGGCGCCGAGGGCGAGTCCCTCCTGGAGTCGCTGCGTGGTGTGGCCCGCGACGACCAGCGCACCGCCGACCTGGAAGCGGCCCTGGAACGGACGCGCCGCGAGGTGACCGCGCTGATCGAGCGCAACCAGAGGGAGGAGGTCCGCCCCGAGACCATGCGTCCCCGCCCACGCCCGGAGGATGTGGACCTGGGCGGCGAATCCAGCCACCCGCCAGTGCCTGACACCCTGGATGCCAGCAGTGGCCAGGACACGGGCTCCCGGACCGGAGCTGCCAGGCGCTCGGGCACCACACGCACTGCGGCCAGCGAGGCCGTCAGACGGTTGCAGAACGAACTGGCCGCGCTGGCCCAAGAGCAGCCCGGCGCCACCGTCGAGATCACCTGGCAGGTCGTGGACTGATGGACGCCACGACCGCCCCCGCTGCTCCCACCGCCCCCACCACGGTGCGGCTGACCACCGCGGCCCTCACCCAGTACCTGGCCTCGCAGTCGTCCCTACGTGAGGCGCTGGCCGGGAATGGCAGGCGCCGCGTGGTCTTGCTGCGTTCGGTACCGGAGTGGTCCGGGCCTCCGGAGCTGAACTGGAACGGCGGGCAGCGCGCCCGAGTCGCGGTGGCGCCCTCACCGCTGGCCGTGCACGAGCTGGTCCTGCGCCACCTTGAGGACTCCACCGAC
Organism: Nocardiopsis sp. LOL_012; assembly: GCF_048060475.1. Lineage (NCBI taxonomy): Bacteria > Bacillati > Actinomycetota > Actinomycetes > Streptosporangiales > Nocardiopsidaceae > Nocardiopsis > Nocardiopsis sp. LOL_012. The sequence continues at coordinate 40,905 of NZ_JBHMIV010000005.1, forward strand.
CCACGGGTGCTGGTGGTCCTCACCGACCGGGAACAGACCGAACTCGACCAAGGGCTGCTCGCCCGTGCGCACAAGCATCGCGTGGAGTCCGTAGACCGGTGGGACGTGGTGCGGGAGGCTTTCGGAGCTGAAAACATCGATCCCCGGCTCAAGGACGAGGACTGGGCCGCTGAGGCTCTGCTGGACGCCCGTCCTCCCGGCGGCTGGCCACAGCTCGCCGGGGGTGTCCTGTCCCGCCACTCGGCCCTGACAGCACTGGCGCTGCGACGGTTGCGGATCGGTGATGGGGTAGAGGCCGCGCTATCAGAGCACCGGGGAAACCTGGACGCGAACACGCTGCTGCGGTGGTCGTTGGTGCCGGGGGCGTCGGGACTCCTTTCGTCCCTGCGCAGCCCCGAGCGAAGGGGGCTGACCGCCTTCCTCGGCGAACCCGAGCAGGCCGGGAACGCTGGGAAGATCCTGATGTCGTTGGCGGTGGCCGGGCACGGGCCGGACGCGGTGGCCTTCGGCCTGGTGTGCTCGGCGTTGTGGAGCAGTGACCACGCCGCGGAGGCGGCCACCTACCGAGCGCGGGGCCGGGCCGAGCAGTGGCTCGGCGAGGAGCCACCCGCCGCGGGCGAGGCACTGGACGCGCTGTTCACCTCGTTCGGTGACACCTGCGCGACGTACACGGCCGTGCTACTCAAGGTCGGGCTCGGGGATAGGGAGAACGCACGTGAGGCGCTGCGGATCACCGGTCCCGTGCTGGACCGTGCCTCGCGCTTGGCGGACCAGTTCGGTGCCCGGGAAGCAGCCGCTCTCAGCCCGGTCATGAGGGAAGGGCTGGCCACGCGTTTCACCGCGGCGGGCAAAGCCCTGGCCGACGGTTCCCCCCTCGCGGTCGCGGCGGCCGTGGACAGCCTGGACGCGCACGAGCTCGCGCACGAGCCGACCTCCCGGGTTCGGATCGAGCGGGTCCGGATGGGGCAGCGCCTCTCCCGGTGGCTGGCCACGAACCCTTCCCCTGAGACCGGGTTCGTCGCCGCCGGTGTGGAGCGCCAGATCACCGATACCGGATGGGTGGACAGGGCCCTGGACCATATCGAGGCTGGCGGCGATGACGATCCGGAGCTGCGGGAGGCCTACTCCCGGCTGGGCGAGCGCGTCCGGGAACGGCTGCACGGGATCAACCGCTCCTTCGCACGGTCTCTGGCCACGTGGACGGCCGCGGGGACCGATCCCGGCTCAATGCTGACCGTGGAGACCTTCCTGGAGCGGGTGGTCGGACCTGTGGTGGCGCACCGGGACGGACACCGGGTCCTGCTTCTGCTCCTGGACGGTATGAGCGCGGCGATCGCCACGGAGCTGGCCGAGGTGATGCGGCGCACGTGGGCCGAGTACGATCCTGTGCCTGATGATGCCGAGGCCTCCCCGCGCAGGCGCGGTATGGCCGCGGCTCTGCCAACGCTCACCGCGGTGTCGCGCACCTCGCTGTTCGCCGGGCGTCTGGTGAAAGGTGCCCAGGCCGACGAGCGCAGACTGTTCCCCCAGCACCGGTTCTGGCGGGGCGCGCCAGCGGCCGTCTTCCACAAGGATGAGCTGCGTGCCCCGGACACAGGGGACATGTTCGGGGCGGGGCTGGACGAGGCGCTCGCCGACGAGCACACGCACGTGGCGGTGGTGCTCAACACCATCGACGACCGGCTCGCCAAGGAGCAGAAGCTTGGTGACGGTGCTTGGCGCCTGTCCGACATCGGCAAGCTGGAGAGTCTTCTGAGGGTGGCCTCCGAACAGGGCATGGCCGTCATCGTCACCAGCGACCACGGGCATGTGGTGGACCGCCACGGCGTCGCCGTCGCCGCTGACACGGCTGCCTCGGCCCGCCACCGTGAGCCCGGCGGGCTGATTCAGGAGAGCGAGATCGCCCTGTCCGGGCGCCGGGTTGTGTGGCCGGAGCCTGGCGCGGACATCGTCGCCCTGTGGGACGCCGACTCCCGGTACACCTCCCAGAAGGCCGGGTACCACGGCGGCGCCTCCCCCGCCGAATTCACCATCCCTGTCCTGGCGTTCCTGCCCTTTGGCGCCGAACCGCCGAAGGGGTGGCGGGAGCTCGGCGACCAGCATCCGGGGTGGTGGTCGGCGGACTCCGAGCGGCGGGAGGAGGCAGCGCTTCGGATCGAAGACACGGGAACGGGGACTCGTCCGGCTCGCAGGCGTGCCAAGGAGACACCGGTCGACCGGGACCAGAGCGCGCTGTTCGAGGTGGCCGCGCCCGCTCCCGCCAGTCCGGGCGAAGGTCCCGGGCTTCCCTCGCTCAGGGAGGATCTGGCCGTCCGGCTCATGGCGACCGAGACCTTCCAGGCCCAGGTGGAGTTGCTCGCGCGCAGGCCCAACAAGGCCACCATGGACCGGATCGAGCAGGCCGTGGCGATCCTGGTAGAGGTCGGGACCCTGCCCACCACCGCCCTGGCCCAGCGCGTCGGCCACCCCCAGGCCCGAGCGGACGGGTTCTCCGCGATCCTGCGCCAACTGCTCAACTACGACGGTGTCCAGGTCCTGGAGACTCTCCCGGACGGACGTACGCTGCGGCTGCACACCGCGTTGCTGCGCGACCAGTTCGAGCTGCGGTAACGGACCGTGCGAAAGTGGAGAGTGTGAGTACCGCAGGAACATCCCGCCCCCAGCAGGTCAGCGTGGCACGCCGCCGCGGCGTGGTCGACGCGCTACGGCGCGGTGCCGTGCCCGAGAGCGGCCTTGACCTGCTCGCCACCGGACTGGACCGGTTCGAGCAGGCCCTCGACGAGGACCTGGACACGGTGATCTCGGGCGAATCGGTGTTCAAGGCGGTGCGCGGTGAGTACGGGTCCGGCAAGACCTTCTTCACCCGCTGGCTGGGCGAGCGCGCTAAGCGCCGCAACCTCGCCGTCTGCGAAATCCAGGTGTCGGAGACCGAAACACCCCTGCACAAGCTGGAGACGGTCTACCGGCGGATGACCGAACGGCTGACCACCTCCAGTTTCCCGCCGAGCGCGCTGCGCCCGGTGGTGGACGCCTGGTTCTACGCGCTGGAGGAGGATGCCCTCGCCGACGGAGCAGGTGAGGACGAACTGCCATCGGCGGTGGAGAAGCTGCTCACCTCCCGCCTCACAGAAGTGTCGCGGCACGCGCCGTCATTCGCGACCGCACTGCGCGGTTACAGGGCCGCACTCGCTGACGGCGACGACGCGACCGCCGCAGCGGTCCTGTCCTGGCTCGGCGGGCAGCCGCACGTGGCCGCCGCGGCGCGCCGGGCGGCCGGTGTGCGCGGGAATCTCGACCACTTCGGTGCGCTCGGCTTCCTCCAGGGGCTGCTGACCGTGCTGCGCGACAGCGGACACCCTGGTCTGCTCGTGGTCTTGGACGAGGTGGAGACCCTCCAACGGGTGCGCTCCGATGCCCGGGACAAGGCCCTCAACGCGTTGCGCCAGCTCATCGACGAGGTGCACTCCGGACGTTTCCCCGGCCTGTACCTGGTGATCACGGGGACGCCGGCGTTCTATGACGGGCAGCAGGGGGTGCAGCGGCTGGCCCCCCTGGCCCAGCGTCTGGCCACGGACTTCAATACCGACCCCCGGTTCGACAACCCCCGCGCACCACAGATCCGCCTGCCCGGGTTCACCATCGACTCCCTGGTAGGACTCGGGGTCACCATCCGAGATCTGTACGCGGAGGGTTCCCCGGTGCCCGACCGTGTCAAGAACGTGGCTGACGACGTCTACATCGCCGACCTGGCCCGGGCGGTGGGCGGGGCTCTGGGCGGCAAGGTGGGGGTCGCGCCCAGGCTGTTCCTGAAGAAGCTCGTCGGGGACGTGCTGGACCGGGTCGACCAGTTCGAGGACTTCGACCCCCGTCAGCACTACAAGCTGACCGTGTCGACCACCGAACTCACCGAGACCGAACGCAACCTGGCCGCCTCGGCCGACGATATCGACCTGGACGTGTAGATGGCTCCACCGGGCCGCCCCGATCCGCTGGACCGGCTCGACCCGGTCGTGCTGCACCACATCGTCAACACGCTGGGTTGGCCGGACCTGCGGCCCCTGCAGCGGGCCGCCGTCGACCCGCTCATGGACGGTGACGATGCCGTCCTGCTCGCCCCGACTGCGGGTGGCAAGACCGAGGCCGCGTGCTTCCCGTTACTGTCCGCCATGAGCGGGCGGGGGTGGACCGGGGTGTCGGTGCTGTACCTGTGCCCCCTCAAGGCACTGCTGAACAACCTCGTCAGCCGGGTGGACTCCTACGCCCAGTGGCTCGGACGCCGGGCCGAACTCTGGCACGGGGACACCGGTCAGGCGCAACGGCGTCGACTCCGCGCCAGTCCGCCCGACATCCTGCTCACCACTCCCGAGTCGCTCGAGGCCATGCTCATCGGGACGACCACCGACCACGACCACCTGCTGGGGGGCGTACGCGCGGTAGTCGTGGACGAGGTGCACGCCTTCGCGGGCGACGACCGGGGGTGGCACCTGCTGGCCGTGCTGGAACGGTTGGAGCGCGTCAGCGCGCGCCCCATTCAGCGTGTGGGCCTGTCGGCGACCGTGGGCAACCCGGAGCACCTGCTCACCTGGTTGCAGGGAGCGAGTGCCGGTGAACGCCCTGGGGTAGTGGTGGCACCGGAGGTCGCGGCAACCCGCGGCGCTGCCCGCCCCGCCGGTGAAGTGGAGCTCGACTACGTGGGGTCGCTCGACAACGCCGCGAAGCTGATCGCGGCGCTGCACCAGGGCGAGAAACGGCTCGTGTTCTGTGACTCCCGGCGGCAGGTGGAGGAGCTGGGGGCTGCTCTGCGCGCCCGCGACGTGACCGTGTTCCTGTCCCACGCCTCGTTGTCGGCCTTCGAGCGCGCCCGGTCGGAGCAGGCGTTCGCGGAGGCCCGGGACTGCGTCATCGTCTCCACCTCCACGCTCGAACTGGGGATCGACGTGGGGGATCTGGACCGGGTGATCCAGATCGACTCGCCCGACACCGTCGCGTCGTTCCTTCAGCGCATCGGGCGCACCGGACGACGGCCGGGGTCCATATGCAACTGTCTGTTCCTGGCCACCCGCAAGGAGAGTCTGCTCCAGGCCGCGGCCCTGCTGCTCCTGTGGGAGCGCGGCTGGGTGGAGCCGGTCACCGCGCCGCCCGAGCCGCGCCACCTGGTGGCGCAACAGCTCCTCGCCCTCACCCTTCAAAAGCACCGGATCGGCGACCACCTGTGGTTTGAGGAGTGGAACGGACTGGCGCCCTTCGACAGCTCCGCGGCACCCATCTTGAAGCACATGATCGATGAGGGATTCCTCGACTCCGACGACGGGATGCTGTTCGTCGGCCCAGAGGCCGAGCGCCGCTTCGGGCAGCGCCACTTCATCGAGCTGACCGCCTCCTTCACCGCGCCGCCCCAGTTCACCGTGCTCTCGGGCCGCCAGGAGATCGGGCGGACCGACACCACCGTGCTGACCGAGGAGCGCCAGGGGCCACGGCTTCTGCTACTCGGTGGACGGAGCTGGCGGGTGACCTACATCGACTGGACACGCCGTAGAGCCTTCGTCGAACCAGCCGACGGCGGGGGCGTGGCCAAGTGGACCACCGGCGGGATCTCCGGACTGTCCCACACGCTGACGCGCGCCATGCGCGAGGTGCTACTGGGCACCGACCCCTCGGTGACGCTCACCCGCCGGGCCCAGAGCGCCCTGGCCGCATGGCGCCAGGGCGAGGCACCCAACATCGTGCACCCCGGCGGAACACTGCTGACTCGAGAGGGCGACGGCGTGCGCTGGTGGACCTGGGCCGGTTACCGCGCCAACGCCACCCTCGCCGCCACGCTGTCATCGGTCGCCGACCCCGTCCAGCGTCCAACGGATCTGTCCGTGCGACTGCGTGGGGACTTGACGGCCTCCGCGTGGAACAAGGCCCGCAGGGATGCGGAGGCGAGTGGCTCGCTGGTCCTGCCCGACGTCGACCCACGTGCGGTCCGAGGCCTGAAGTTCGCCTCTGTCCTGCCCGAACGGCTGGCGGTGGCGACCGTCGCGGCACGGCTCGCCGACTTCGGCGGAGCCCGTGCGCTGCTCAACGAACCGGTACGCCTACAGATCTCCTCGTGACACCTGGCGGTGTCGGCGTGGATGTTGGCCGCCTCGGCTCCGGCTCGGATCAGGACGTCGACCTGGTGGGCGGGGTTCTGCTCGGGGGTGGAGACGCGAGCGTAGCCGTAGGAACCATCTGCAAGATGGCTGATTTCAGCGTGAGCACATTATTGCGATCATCGTAAATCTATGCTTCAATCGCACGCATGGTGAGTCATGACATCTACGCCGCCCTCGCGGCGATCCTGCACCCGATGCCGCCCACCCCGCCGCGTGAGGAGTTCTCCTCCGACGCGGACTACGAGTTCTACATGGAGGGCCACCAAGCGCACCTGGAGATGGTGGCCCGCGACCGCGAACAGACCGCCGAGGAACTCCAGATCAGCGCGGAGGAGCTGGGGGAGGACCCTGTCCTGCGTGCCCTGGCCCAGCAGCGTGCGATCAAGGAAGAGGCCGAGGCCAAGATCCGCATGCTGATTGCCTACGCGCGCGAGTTCACCGTCCCGCGCCCCTACACCCTCTCGGTGTTGGCCAACGCCGCCGGGTTCAAATCACCCTCAGGGGTGCGCACCTCCTATGACTTGCGCACCGCTGCTGACGTCGCCGACCGCACAGGGCTCAAGCCCCGCAACTGGCAGGCCGACGACAACGCCTCCACCGACTCCTGACGCCCTGGTTGGCAGCGGTGCGCGCCCTCGGCGCGGGCCGCCACCGATCAATTGTCATAGCCGAGTGTCATCATCCGAATGCGCTATGAAGCCGCCACCCCTGGGATGAGGAGTACACGTGCTAGCACCGACCGCTGAGCAAGAAGCCGCCACCGCTGCCTTCCGCAACGGGGACAACCTGGTCCTCCAGGCCGGCGCCGGGACCGGCAAGACCACCACATTGACGATGCTGGCCTCCAGCACACACCGCGACGGCCTGTACATGGCGTTCAACCGCTCCATCGCCCACGCCGCACGTCGCGCGTTCGGGTCCAATGTCGAGTGCCGCACCGCGCACTCGCTGGCCTATCAGGAAGTCGGCCACCGATACTCCGGCCGGATGAAGACGGCCAGGGTGCCGAGCTGGAAGACCGGGGTCGCGTTGGGTATCGCGGTCAACATGACGGTACGCATCGGCGAGCGCAAGGTCACCAACAAGGCGCTGTCCTCAGCAGCACTGCACACGGTGACCCGCTACTGCCAGTCCGCCGACCGGGAGATCCTGCCCCGCCACGTGCCCTACTTGCGCGGCCTCGAAGCCGAGCACCTGCACGCCCAACTCATCGACATCGTCCTGCCCTACGCCCGCAAAGCCTGGTCCGACCTGCAAAACCCCGACGAGGGCGCCGTCCGCTTCGCCCACGACCACTACCTGAAGATGTGGGCCCTCACCGACCCCCACCTGCCCACCGATTTCCTCCTCCTGGACGAAGCCCAGGACACCAACCCGGTGGTCGAGAAGATCTTCAACGACCAGCGCGGCCACGCCCAGCTCGTCATGGTCGGCGACTCGGCCCAGGCCATCTACGGATGGCGGGGCGCCCGCGACGTCATGTCCGGTTTCGACGGCACCCAGCTGGGCCTGTCGCAGTCCTTCCGCTTCGGCCCCGACCTGGCGCGAGAGGCCAACCGGTGGCTGTCTATCGTCGACGCGCCCATCCGCCTGAGCGGGACGTCGGCGCTGGCCAGCGAACTGAGCGAGGTGGAGCGCCCCGACGCGATCTTGTGCCGGTCCAACTTCGGTGCGATGGCTGAGGTCATGGCCCTGCTCGAAGCGGGCAAGAGGGTGGCACTGGTCGGTGGCGGGGACGCGCTGGCCAAGATCGCCACAGCCGCCCAAGCGTTGAAGGAGGGCAAGCGCAGTTGGCATCCGGAGCTGATGCTGTTCGAGTCCTGGGGCGACCTGCAGGAGTACGCCGAGTACGACCCCGCTGGCCGCGATCTGCTGCCGCTGGTCGACCTGGTAGACGAACACGGCACCGACGTCCTTTTGGACGCGATCTCCCGCCTGGTCGAGGAACGCGCAGCCGAGATCGTCGTTTCGACCGCGCACAAAGCGAAGGGTCGGGAGTGGGCCAGCGTGCGTATCGGCGCTGACTTCGCCGACACCGAACCCGAAGACGAAGAGGACGACGACGGCCAGCTCTACTGGGGCCAGATCGACGAAGCCGAGGCGCGCCTGGCCTACGTGGCGGTGACCCGAGCCCGCCACCAGCTCGACGTGGGCGGGCTGTCCTGGATCAACGAGCACCCCGACGGCGACCAGACCCAGGGCTGACAAGGGACGATCCCGGTTTCGGCCGTACCTTGTAACCGAACGCTATTTCATCGGATGAAGCCTGCGACTGGTCTGCACACCCAATCCAAGGGCCTGTTGAGCAGGGTCCCCCGTAGCGGTCGCAGGCGGGGATGGTGAGCCTATCGCGCATGGATTTCTCCAAAGCCCCCTTCCCACCAGGGCTTTCCCGCTACCGTTTCATCAGATGAAGGAACCCTTCACCTGATGTAAGCGGCGGAGAGTGAGAACGGATGAGCCGAGACGCCCTCGCGCCGGGATCGGCGGGCCTTCACCTGGTGGGCGGGCTGCCCCTGCTGGGGGACGGACAAGGTAGGGCCGGAGAGGGCAAGGGGCTTTCATCAAATAAAGGGTTCCTTCGTCAGATGAAGCCGGGACCAGCATTAACTACGCTGGTAACCGCAGTCACCGGGGGCCAGAACCGGAAGATACCGGGACGAACCGCACCCGATCACTAGGCCACCCCGAACGAGCAACTTAGTTTACCCCTAGCCTGCGGAAACGTCGGCCCATTGCCCCTTTTTAGCTTATCTTGTCCGTCCCCTGCTGGAGGAGATGCGCCGCCTGTGGGAGCGCACCGAAGCGGCGGCGTTCGCCGCCGCCCGCAACCCCGACGCCCCCGGAGGGCAGGCGTCCTGAGCCCAAATCGGCGCGGTACACGGGATCACCCGCCAAGTCGCCCACCTACGCGGACGCTCCCGCCAGGGCAGGGCCCCGCCCGACTGCCCAAGACCCGTTGAGGGCTCGGATCACGAAATTTGGTTCACGAAGTAACCGATAATTCCACCCAGCACCAGGCTCACGGTGATGGAAACGGCGTTGGAGATGTAAGTGATGCGATGCCGTTCCCAATGCGTAGGGCGTTGTGCACGGTACTCATTGATGATGCTCGTCTTCCAGTGCCTAGAAGCAATCTTCCAGATAAAAAGGCATGGCCAGAAGCTGATTCCAATTGCCCCTACACCCCTGATGAGAACCGCGTACTCCATGTCTGGATAAGGCAGGAAGAACGCCCCCATGGCCAGCACCACAAAGAGTACGAATATCGCCACTGAAACATGCTCCCTGGCCTCCGCAGCCAATCGCTTGCGGCGGGGCCTGCAGATGTCTTCCACTTGTGCACGAAGTCCGTGGGACCGCTGATCAGGGCTAATAATCTCGATGGAGCACGCCCCTTCGCCATGGTATCGGGCCTCTCCGAGGTTGAGCGTGACCTCGGAGCTTTTATTGGCCGCCTTGATGACGACGGACTCCAGCTTCTCTGGAACATCGGGCGGCAGTTCAGAGAAATCTTCTGGCTCGGTGAGATTGGCAATGCGATTGACGGTCGCATCAACGCTATCCCCGCCGAAATCCTTCATTGCCCGCATGAGGGCTTCAAGGTCATCCCTGTAGATATTCAGGTAGCCCAAACTATAGGTTTTCGAATTTTTCCGATGCGTTCGATTGCCATGCGTACATCATCGTGGATAGCGGTGACCGAACGTCTCCTGTGACTTCGGCTGGCCTCGCGCTACCCTGGTGGCCAGGCCCCGCTCCTGATCCGCTGCCGGATCGCCCAGTGCGGCGCCACCGTTCGCGAGATCGCCGACCTGCTGGGCATATCCACCCTCACCACCTGGACGCGACTCCTTCCGCCGTCTGCCCGACCTGCCCACGCGGGTGTTCGTCGACCTGGCCCGCCGGTTGGACCTGCAACCCGCCGACCCGGTCCCGGATCTGGACGCTGCCCGTGCCTCGGGCAAACGCCTGGGGCGGCCCACGGCGATGACCCCAGAGCAGATCCGCCACGCCCGCGACCTGCTGACCCGTCCCGACAACCCGGTGGCCTCGATCGCCCGCCTGCTCGGAGTGTCCCGGTCAACCCTGTACAAGCACGTGCCGGAGCTGTCCAGCGGCCGCCGAACCACCACGTCGATCCCAACCTCTGAGGAAACCCCGATGACGATCATCCCCCGCGCTACGCCGACGCCACCACCACACTGGTCGAGGCGGATCAGTGGTGCGACTCGGTGCTCAACGGCGCCATGACACGGCTGCTGCTGGGCCCGATCTGGAGTGGTAAGACCCACCACGCCTACGCCATGCTCAAACGGATCCTGGACGCCGGATACCCGCCCAACAACATCAGCGTGCACGAGTCCTACCACCTCGTCTACGGGAACGACTACAAGCCGAGGGACTTCGAGGCTGGCACCCCGGTCACCTTCATCGACGGCCTCACCAACCGGGTCGACAACAGGGTCGGAGTCACTACGGAACGCGCCGTGGAGGACCCGATGGTCCAGTCGGTGATGGCCGCTGGCCAGGGCGCGCTGATCGACGCCGTCGACCGGCTCGTCTCCCGGGCCGATGCCTCCTGGATTGCTTGTGCGTCGGGGAAGGAGGCACTGGCCGCCTGCTTGGGCGGAGACATCGCGGAGCAGCTGATCACCAGCGCGCACTTGGTGGTCGAACTTCCGCCTCGCCCGCTGCCCTGAACCGGCCATGGGTCCTGCGCGTTACAGCTCTTCTCACTTGGTGCCCTCCTCCGATCGGCCACGCCCTCGGCGGGGGAGCAGCAGGAGAAGGACCTCCTTGGCAGCTTTGCGGCGAACCGGTTTGGAGGAGAACACAGCGGTGAGCGCCAACGTCGTGACCAGGAATCCGTAAACGAAAGCAAGCAGGCCAGCGCCAGAGGCGTATTGAGCGATGTCGTTGAGCATCGGCAGGGCGGCTGCCACGAGATCTCCGTCAGCGTCCGATCTTCCGCGCTGACGGGGCGGCTTGCCGCAGCATGGAAGGGCCGCTCCAGCGATCTTGATTGACCACCGGTCGGTTCACCCGGCTGAACGGCTACCGGGGTGCCTTCCATCTGCGTGTCCTTAGTGGTCACGAGCCACTGGTCGGGCGAGCCCCGAGAGGACTAAAGTTCTCTCCTTCCAGAATACTCCACAAGTTAGGGATCCGCGCCCCGTGGTCGATCAGTATCGCAAGAGCCTTCTGGGGAGCGTAGACTCCGGCTTCTTCCAGTGCAGCCAGCACCTTGCGTGTCCGCTCCTCCACAAGGCCATCCATAAAGTCCTGGCTGCGGAAGGCAGGTTGGTCGGGGAAGCTTCGTGTCGTCAGCACGACTGCACCGACCCCCACTTGGCGGACCTCGAACTCGCCAAGGCGTGGACTCCTCTTATTGGTCACTGACTGAAGCGGGCTTGTTGGTGCGAAGGTGGGCGAGCACGTCGGGCAACGGAATGTCGAAGTTGTCCTTGTCCCCGTTCCAGAGCTCGAACGCCGATGCGGCCGCCGCCGCCAAATCACTGGGCAGGCCGGTGGAGGCCAGGGTGTCGGCCACCTCCCTCATCTCCGGTGCCCACCGCCAGGCCTTCGCCGCCACACCGGACAGGTAGTCGGGTGTGGCGAGCGGAGACTTCGCGAGTCGTCGTGCCTCCGCTGTGAGCTGTTCGGACACACCGTGCGCATCGGCGAGCGCCTGGGCGACGGCCGCGAGGGCGCACGTGGCCTTCTGGTAGGAGCCGTACGCCATCTTCAGCGCTGACGCCCTGCCCACCGGGCCGTCGATGGCGATCGGCTCAACGGCTGTTCCCTCGAACAGCTTCACGACCTCGGAGACCTCTGTGGAAACACCGGAGAGGTAGAGATGGGTGCCGACGGAGCCGCCGGGTGGCGGTCCGATCACGGACCCGTCCACGACCTGTGCGCCGCTCGCCGTGAGGTCGTCGGCGATCCGCCCCGCACGCTCCGGGCTGATGGCGTTGGCCTCGACGAAGACCCCTGTGAAGCCAGCTTCACGAACCGACGCGGCGGTCTCCTCCGCGGCTGCTGGTGGGCACAGGGAGATGGCGATGGAGGCCTCACTCAGCAACTGCCCCAGATCCGCCACCGGTCTCAGACCCGCTTCGGAAGCTCTCCTGGCGCTGGCGGCGCTGCGTCCCGTGGGGCACCACAGCACAGGGACACCGGAGCGGACGAGCTCACGCCCGATCGCCGCACCCATCTGTCCGGGGTGCAGCAGGGCGACGGTCAGAAGGGAGGTCATGAGGCGGCACCTTCCGGGAGGGCGGGGGCGGGAGCGGCACAGAACTCGATGATCTCATCCCGCAGATCCCTCGCCAGGGGTGCTGTGCGCAGTCGTGATTCCCCCATCTGCTCCTCCACCTGCTGGAGCCTCCGCTTCACACTGTCGGTGCGCCGGAGCGCGGCGGCGTCGAAGACCGATCGGATCTCCTGCACAGCCCCTTCGAGCTCCCCCAGCCCCAGGTGTGCGGAGGCGACATCGAGCCTGGCCAGACACATCTCCCCGATCCTCCGCCGCTCCGGTGGCGCCTCCTGGTAGACAGAGACGGCCTCGGACGCGTTCCGTGCCGCTTCGCGGAATCTCGATTCCCCGCCCAGCCACACCTGGCAGGTGCTGCTGTAGAAGAGTTGCTTCTCCTCGGGGAAGGCCATCATGCCGCCGAAGTCGTCGGGGCGGGTCATCGCTTCGCGCGCCGCGGTGGCGGCGGTCATGGCCGCAAGAGCAGCCTCGGTGTTGTGCAGCCGGGCTTGTGCCCGTGCTTCGACGGAGGCGAGACGGACGGCGGATGAGCCCTGCTCGGGGGTGAGCTCCCGGACGGACGACGCCAGGTCGATGGCCTCCTCGAAGCGATCACCCCAGTAGGCGATCATGCTCTGCATTCCCCGCACCCAGATCCGCAGCCAGTTGCTGCCCGCGAGCTCCGCACACAGATACGCCGTCCGGGCCTGGGTCCCCGCAGCGTCCATCTTCCCCAGGTCGAAGGAGGCGTTCGACAGGATGCCGCACGCGGTACCCGCGACGAGATACAGGTCCCGCGTCTGCCGCGGGTGCTGCTGGCCTTCCAGCAGCTCGAACGCGCGGTTACGCAGCTCCAGGACCTCCAGGAAGGTGGGGAAGACCGGACGGCGGGGGTAGGCCGAGATGAGGCGTCGCAGGTCGGCGTCGAGTTGCTCCAGGGTCTGGGGGCCGACATTCGTTTGTTCGGCGCGCTGACCGAAGCGCGCCGATTCCCGGGCGGCAGCCATGATCACTTCCTCTTCGGTCCGGTAGGCGATGCCCTCGCCCAGTGCGGGGGTGTCGAGGCCTCGCACGACTACCAGTCGACCGTACGCGGCCGGATCCCGCGGAGCCGGAACGGCCAAGCCTGATCGCGTTGGTTGCTGCGTGTAGTCGGACGCGAAGCCGAGCTGTACTGGCCCAGTGCCGAACAGCCTGCACAGCAGGTCCTCGTAGTCCCGGCTCGGCCGGTCTCCCGCCTCCCACTGACGCCAAGACCGTTCCGTCAGCCCACGGCGTTTGGTTCCTTCCCGGTCACACATCCGGTGGAACTGCTCGATCGCGGAGATGACGGTCCATCCGGACGCCAGACGAAAGCACTTGAGGCGGATGTGGCCGCAGCACTCGTGGATGGCCTGGGCGATCTGCGCCAGCAACCAGCCAGGCGGGGGATCCGAGGGGCGGATACCGGCCACATCCAGCATGCTCTGGCGAAGGCGTGAAGCACATTTCAGATCATGAGGCGCTGCTGTGAGACGAGGCATGGCCTGCTTTCCGAGGGGAGGCTCTCCACGCCAAACTAACGGCGAACAGGGAGTGTCACCACCCCGATACGTAATATCGCCGCCCTGTCAAGTGAGAGCGGCTCTCATGTCGGACCCGGGCACTGCTGCTCCTGAAAAGCGGAATCACCCCGGAGAGTTTCTCTCACTACCCCTGATATCCGCAGGTGGGTGACACTGCCTGAAGCGTTGGGAGAACGATCCGGGCAAGGGTGGACGTGAATCGATGCGACGGCATGGGCTGGACCTCCTCTCGGCGGCACAGTTGGGGGCTGAGGCAGCGGTGACGACGGTCAGTGGGAGCGCCGCCGTTCTCGCTGTCGCGTCCTGCGTGTCCTCCCCTGGCCACGCGGTGCTGATGCCTGGATGGATCTGCTCGGGTGTCGTCAACGCGGTGATCCACGCGGGGATGCGGCCGGTGATGGTGGACATCGACGAATCGTTCGGGATGTCACCTGTTCACGCCGACGGCATAGCGGCGACCGCGGAGATCGGCTTTGTTCTTTACGCACCTTACGGCGGTTTCGCCATCGACCTTGCATTGTGGCAGCGCTGGGCCGAAGGCCATGACGTTCCCCTGGTTATCGATCTCGCGCAGACCCCGGATCCCCTGGTCTGGCGGAAAGCGACCGCACGAGCCGTGGCGGTGGTCTCGTCGTTCCGAGTTGGAAAGCCCCTCGGCGCCGAAGGCGGCGGCGTGGTGGCCGGTGGGCAGGAGATCGTCGATCAGGTGCGGCTGTTCCTCAACGGCGGACGTGACGGCCAAGGGCGGAAGGTCGGGGTCGGTCTCGAGCTGCGAATGCATCCCACCGCCGAGGCCGCCGCGTACCGGGCTCTCTCCACCTATGGGGACCACGTCTATGCGTGGCGCGAGGCGACCCGAGACGCGCTGAGCACGGCACGTTCAGGGCTGTTGCCTTCATGGGCCCAGGCCGAGGTGGCTCTCTCCCGCCTGCCCCGGCTGGACGGCGTCGGCCGCCCTCTGCATCCCGATGCGACATTCCGCGGAGAGCCGTGGCGGAGGGCGGTTCGCGAAAGACTGGGGCCCTGGCGTGAACCGCCCCTGCCGCGGCTCGAGGCCCTGTACGACCGTGTCACGGTCACGAAGGTCGTGCCCGCCCAGCACCGCGGTGTTCCGTTCGTGACGAGTGAGGACGCATCCGTATGACACACCAGACCGAATCGAGCGTCCTGGACGCCCTCGCCCAGGAGATCAGCACTGGGAGTTGGGGACTCACCGCGGCCCCCGTGCGCGTCGACGTCGGGGTGAACAAGGCGACTTGGCACGTCGGCGATTCCTGGCTGACGTGCGTTCCCGCCGCGCATCAGGAGACGATGGACCGGCTCCGGAGCCTATGCACCGCCGTGGCGGAGCGAGCGGGTGAGACATTCGAGGTTCCCTCGTTCCTGCCCTCGCGGACCGGCGACTTCACGCCCCATGCTGGCGGGTATGCCTGGTCGTTGACCGCGCACCTGGGGGGACGCCAGCCGCAGGCGTCGTCATCGGCCGACATGGAGGCGGTGGCATCCGGGCTGGCGTCGCTGCACCGCCTGCTGCGGGACCTGCCCGGTGAGCTGGCGGTGTCGGGTGAGAACTCGGTGAAGCTCTTCGAGGAGGGGGCGGCTCTCGCGGCCGATCCCCGACTGGAGTACACGGCCGAACAGCGAGACGTCCTGACGCGGGCTGAGGCACTGATCCGAGCACGCCTGGACAGGCTCACCCGGCATCCGATGCAGATGGTGCACGGTGATCCGTCCAACCCGAATCTCCGACTTGGTGGCGCACACCCTCCGGTTCTGACCGGGCTGCTGGATTGGGATCACGCACGTGTCGACCTGGTCCTGGCCGACGTGGCGACGGTCGCGCAGACCGTGATCCTCCGTTCGGGTTCGTCGGCTCCACTGGAGATGCTGGGGAATATCCTCGCGGCGTACGGCGACGCGGGAGGAGTTCCCTTCACCGTCGATGACGTGCTGAGCGGGTTGCTCATGGCCAAGTTCGAGAGCGTCGCCCATCACGGCGGTCGCTATCTGCGGGGGGAGGGCCCGCACGACATCGTCATGAGCCAGCCGGAGAAGATCCGGACCGTGTTGCGGCTGGTCGAGGACCGTGGGGTGCCGGGACGGTGAGCGGGGTGGGGCTGTTACGGCGGCTGTGGCCCGCGAAGGACCACCGTTTCTCCTCCTCCGACGCGGTAGGGGGATACGGCGAGCTGTTCACTGCGGCGGGAGAGATGCCACACCAGCATCCAGCGGTGCTCGCGGCGAGGCTCTCCTCGATCGCGTCCGACCACGCCGTCTACGTCTGGCCGGACGAGGAGCCCCGCTGCCTGTTCGCCTTCCGAAGGTCGGGGGACCACTGGCGGTCCGTGTTTCCCGGTGCGCCCGTCCTGGCCGATCGGGAGCTGGAACCGGAGACCCTGCGACGGCTGCTGGGGTGGATCGCCCGTGACCTTGACGCGGCGTACCTGTACTTTCCGCTCGCCTACCCCGAGACCGCTGCGGCGGGAGCCCTCGCGGCGGTTCCCGGTATGGCGGTGTGGAACCGCAGCCACTCTCCGGTGATCGACTGGGAGGACCAAGGACACGGCATCCTCAACAGGTTCCACGATCGCCATGGTTCGCAGGCCCGGCGCAAGGCGCGTCGGTGGAGGAAGGCACTGAGGATGGAGGTCCTCGCCGGTAACGCCGCCCGATCCGCCCTGGCCGACATCGAGGGGCGCTCCTGGAAGGCCTCGGTCGGACTCGATCTGGCCAGCGAGGGGCAGCTCGGCTACTACCAGGACCTCCTGGACGAAGGCGTGGTCCGGCTGTCCGCCGCGATGCTGGACGGACGTCCGATCGCCTACCGGCTGGACGCGAGGCACGATTCCACCGTGTACGCACTGGAGTGGTCCTTCGACGCCCGCTTCGGACGGTACGCCCCCGGCATGTTCCTCATGGTCGATGGACTTCCCCAGTGCTGGGCCGACGCCGACCTGGAACGCGTCGACCTGTTCGGCAGTCCGGACACTCTGAAGCAACTTCTGGCCACCGGCACCCGGGAACGGGTCGACCTCGCATGGCCTTCGGGCAGCGCGGTCCACCGGCTTCGACATGAGCGGCAGGCCCATGACGCCCGTCTGCGCCAGCGGTTCGAGCGGGGCATAGGCCTGGCGGTCACCTACGGCGGGCGGGAATGACGAAGATCAGGGAATTCGACACGGTGAGCGGCGTACCAGATGAGGTGTGGCCGCAGAGCGAGCGTTTCGCGGGACTCTTCTCCTCACCGGAGTGGTTCCGTCTCGCCGAGGCCGCGGGCGCGCGCTTCCGCTACCTGGTCACCCCCTCCAGCGACCCGGCGATGCTCCCCGTTCTCGTCGACGGGGTGCGGCCGGGCGGCGGGTACGACCACGCGAGCAGTGTCCTGCGGCCCGCTCTCGGGTCCGCTCCGGGCTGGACCCCCTGTTTGACCGTCGGTTCGTGGAACAGCACGGTGTCCATCGGCCCGGTGCGATCTGATCCCGAAGCCCACGGCAGCACGGCGGCGGTCGCCGGACTCGTCGAACGGGCGTTGTCCCTCTCAACGGAGCACGCTCACCGCTCGCTGGCCTGGCCGTTCCTCACTCAGGACGCGGCGGCGCGGATCATCGCCGCCAAGCCGGAGAACACCCTGGTGCTGCGCTGTGAGCCGACGACGTTCATGGAGATCCGCCAGCCGAGCTTCGAGGAACACTTGGCGGAGATGTCCGCGCGGCGCCGCTGGAAACTACTGCGGGAGGAACGACGCTTCTCGGACGCGGGCCTGGAGCTCGGGGTCGAGCCCCTGGCCGAGATCGCCGACGAGGCGCTCAATCTCATCGTCGCCGGTACCGCGCGACGCGGCGGCCTCGCTGATCGGAAGAGAACCGAGAGTCTGCTCATGGCCCAGGCGGACATCATGGGGCGGAGGATGATCGCCTTCACCGCGAGGCGGGCAGGGCGGCTGGTGGCCGTGACCACCGCGATCGCCTCCCACGGCGGTTTCCATACCCGCTCCTTCGGCGCTACCGACGACCTGGTCGACAGGGACGGCGCCTACTTCGTCCTGGCCTATGGTGCTCCACTGCGTTACGCGCATGAGCAAGACCTGAACTGGGTGTACGCGGGGCTGGGAGCCTACGAGGCGAAAGCCAGACGGGGGTTCCAGCTCTTGCCCCTGTGGACGGCTTTCATCACCGAGCGTCCTGTCACGGATGAGGAGCGTGCGGCGGCCGGGAAGTGGAACGCGTCGGTCGAGACCCGCTGGCGCGATTGGTACCGAACAAAGCTGCGAACGGAACTCCCCGACTGCTGGAGGTGGTCATATGGCCGAGAGTGAGCGTCTGTTGGTCTTCGTGCGGCACGGCGAGGCCGTGAGCAGCCAGGATGTCTGGGACGCCGACGACCAACGCCCCCTCACTGAGAAAGGTGAGAGCGCGGCACAGCGGGTTGCGAAGGAGGTCGCCGCTTTCCGCCCGGAGCGTCTCTACAGTTCGCCGTCCCTGCGAGCCAGGCAGACGGCCGCGCGGATCGCCGAGCGCATCGGTATGGAACCGGAGCTCGAGCCCGGCCTCTTGGAACGGACCTTCCACAGCCTGGAGGGACTCAGCCTCGATGAGATCGCCGTGCGACATGGCCCGGCGGTCCTGGAGGCCGTGCACCGCCGGAACACCGACGATCTGGTGATCGACGGCGATGAATCCTTCGCCGCCGCGGTCCAACGGGGTCGGGAAAGCGTCGAACGGCTCGTCTCAGGTTCCTACAGGCGGGTCGTCGCCGTGTCCCACGGAGGCCCGCACTGCTGGGCGGTCAGCGCGCTCTGCGGCATCGCGCCGGGGGCCCGGATGTTCCAGCTGGCGGAGGCCCACCTCACGGTGCTCGCCTTCCGTCTCACGAGCGGTGGTCGGCCGGAACTGTCGCGGATCGTCGCGATCAACACGGCGTCCCTTCCGACCACCGTCAGGTGCCGTTAGGTCCGCCGAACGGTGAGGGACCTGATGGAAGCGGAGGAGTACGGATCGGCTTCGCCCGCCACGACGCGGACCGCGTCCTCGTAGTCCGTGATCTCGAAGAACCTGCCGTCGTGCTGGAGGTACAGGAACCGGTCGAGGGTCCGGAGGAACGCCCGGTCGTGCGAGACGGCCAGTACCGTTCCCTCGAACCCGTCGAGCGCGTGTTCCAACGCGACCGAGGAGTCGATGTCGAGGTTGTCGGTCGGCTCGTCCAACAGCAGCAGATTGCTCCCTTCGAGCTCTAGGCAGAGGACTTCCAGGCGCGCCTTCTGCCCTCCGGAGAGGGTGTCGTAGGGGCGGTGCGCGGAGGCCTGTAGTCCGTAGCGGGCCAGAGCGGACATCGAGGCCTCATGGTTGCCGGTCCACCGGCTGACGATGTCGACCACCACGGATCCGAGGAAGTCGTCCCGGACGTTAACCTGGGTGAAGTGGCCTGGCCGGACCCGGCTTCCCAGCTCGTAGGACCCTTCAAAGGGAACGTCCTCACCGGCGAACAGCCGCATGAGGTGGGATTTCCCGGACCCGTTCGGACCGATCAGACCTGCACGTTCGCCGAAGCGCAGCTCGGTGTCGAAGGGCAGGACAAGACCGTCGAGTCCCAGGCTTCCGCAGCGCAGCACACGTCGACCTGACGCCGAACCGCGCAGCCGTACGTGGATCCTCTGCTCCGGGACCGGAGGCGGTGGGGGCCCGGCGTCGACGAACCTGCGCCAACGGGTCTCCGCGGCGTCTGCTTTGGGAGCGTTGCGGGAATTGAGGGCGGCCCGCTGCTTCATGATCTTGTAGTGCTGGAAGAGGCGCCGTTCCTCCTCCTTCCACCGCTGTAGCTCGTCTCCGAGTGACCGCTGACGCTTCTCCCGGGCCTCCTCGTAGGTCACGTAGGACTCGGGGTGGATCCAGGCCCCGGTGGCCTCCAGGGTGACGACCTTGGCGGCGGCCCTGCCCAGCAGCTCGCGGTCGTGGCTGATGAGCAGCACCGTCTTCGGTGACGCGGCCAGCAGGTTCTCCAGCCATCGCTTCGCTGGAATGTCGAGGTAGTTGTCGGGCTCGTCGAGAAGGAGTACGGCCGCGTCGGAATGGAACAGGGCGTCGAGCACGATCTGCTTGCGCTCCCCACCGGACAGTTCTGTGACCTTCCGGTCTCCGACTTCGGACAGGCCTAAGCGCACCACCCGCCGCAGCGTCGCGTCCCACCGGGCCTCCAGCTCGTAACCGCCCAGGTCGGACCATTCACTGATCGCGTCTCCCAGTTCCAGCCCGGCCCGATCGTCGCCCTCGGTCAGGCGGCGTTCGGTGTCGGTGATTCGATGCCCGACCTCGTCGAGGGGGCGTGGGGCGAACCGCAGCAGCATCTGGCGCATGGTCTCGTCCGGACGGTCGAATCCCACGTCCTGGGGCATGTGGAGCGCTGGTCCCCCGATGGAGATCTCGCCTTCGTCGGGTTCGAGCCCACCACCCAGGATCCGCATGAGCGTGGACTTACCGACGCCGTTGTTGCCGATCAGCGCGACGTGCTCGCCGGGGGATACGAGGAAGGACACCCCGAAGAACAGGTCCTCGCCGCCGGGGTGGGCGTAGGAGATGTCCGTGACGGATAGGTGACTCATAGGACTCCTGTGCTCAACCGTTGTGCCATCGCTTCACGGACCACGTTCCCGAGGATTTCCGACACCTGGTTGGGACCTTCGTCGGTCGCGTCCGGTCTCCCTCCCACAAAGGCACTCCTGACGTATGCAATGGCCGCGCTCACATCGGTCTCCAACGTGGCGGCAACCCTATCCGGATCGGCGGCGCCCAGTGCTGCGTCGATGACCCCGATTGCGGCTTCCTCCCCGTTCAACCGGGCCAGTTCCACAGTGTCCCGGTCGAGCACCGCGGGGCTCCAGGTGACGCGCGCCCGCTGGTCGACCGTGTCGGCGAAGCGGTCGGAGTTGAAGATCTGGCTGAGGTTTTGCGGGGGCAGACAGACGGTCGGGGTTCCCGCACTCTGTGCTTCCAACAGCGTAGTCAGGCCAGGAGAGGTGATGAGCAGTCCCGCACCGGCCGTCAGGGTGAGGAAGTCCTCGTGGGTTCTGGGCCCCACCGAGTCGATGATCGTCAGCTCGTCAGTGAGCCCACTCAGGTCTTCGGAACCCACGTTGCCGCAGACGTGCGTCCTGGTGATCCCGGACCGGGCCAGTGCCCGAAGGGTCGGCCCCAGTACGAGCCTCAGATACGCCGGGTTGCCGTCCGGGTTGGTAGGCGAGTGCAGCCCACCGAGGTTAATCACCGCCATGGCGGGATCCCGGTACCTCTCTGAAACCCTTTTGACGATGGAGTCCACCCAGTGCAGGCGGGCGATCCGGCTCAACGGCCGCCACGCTGTTCGGGGCAGGACCGGGCACTGCTGCGCGCAGTAGGCGGCGACGCCGTGCGGGACGGTATCGGCCTCGGTCCACAGGTAGGGGAGGCTGTCGACGTAGACCGTGGGGCAGTCGGCTGCCTGCAACGCTTCGGCGGCCTCGGGGTCGAGCACCACCAGACCGGCCACCACCTCGTGACGATCGAGCAGAGCACGCAGCCGGTCCCGGTCACGGGGCCACTCCTCGTACCAGGCCTCGACATCGAGTGCGGCCAGGATTCGGCGCCCGAGTGTACTGCCGAGCACGACGAGACGGGACTCGAGCCCGCCGCGCTTCATCGCTTCGAGAATCGCGCTGAGTTTGCCGGCGCTGCCCCAGCCGAAATCGACCGCGCAGACGGCCAGGGCCGGTGGGGCGCTCACCGGCCTGACATCCCGATGTAGCCGGTTCCGCCCGGCACGGACTCGGCATCAGCATGAGGGGGAGCCTCGGTATCTGCCTTCGCCGCGATGAGCGTCGCCTGGATCACGGACTCCACGAAGGTGTCCGACCAGTACGCGTCGGCTTCGAGGTAGGTCACGTCGGTGATGGTGTGGAGACCGCTGATCAGTGGGGTGCAGTCCTCGCCGTCATCCATGACGGCGAGGACCGGCTTGCCGAGTGCGGAGGCCCACCCGAGCTCCACCGCGCCCCCTCCGGAAGCGGGGTATCCGACCACCGCACAGACGGCGTCGGCGACCCGCATGGCACGGAAGTCGGCGGTGGTGCATTCTTCGGCGGGGAGCCACTCCGCTCCCCAGCGTTCGTTGTGATGGGCGCTGAATACGTGGGCACCCGCCTCGATGAGCCCTCTGCGCAGGCGGTTCAGCCGGTTTCGCAGATCCGCGCGCACCAGCCGGGTGGAGGGATCGAGCCACTGTGTGTAGGGCGCCGCCAGGAAGACGTGGGGACCGTTGGACGTCAAGAGAGGCTCCCTTCAGAGCATGAGCGTTCGAAGAGTCCGATGACGGAGTGCCAGAAGACTTGGACATCTGGATCGGCGCCGTCCAGGGTCTTCACGGGATCCTGAAGAAGATCCGCGAGGAGTATCCGGTCACCTTCGGCGCTCCTGGTGGCGCGGTCTCCGCCGGAGCGTCCCGGTGCGGGCAGCGTGACCAGATGGTGGGTGGGCCAGGCCCCGTTGAGCCGACGTGCCTCGGCAACCGCCTTGACCTGCTGGACGTTCTCGATGACGAGAACCCCGTCGGGGCACGGGCCCATGACGTGCTCGACCACGGGTCGCCGGTAGTGGGCGACGTTCGCCCGGTAGTAGTCGTAGAAGTACGTGTAGGGCGTTCCGCGTGGAAACGCCGATCCGTCCAGCAGGTGGTACAGACCGTCGAGCCTGTCGTTCGGCAGATCGGACCGGTCTATTTCCACCGTCGTGCTGACGGCCTTCCATAGGGCGGCCCCGTCCGTGTGGACGAGACGGGACCCGACGGGAGTGTTCAGCTGGTCGAAGAGACACTCCGCGTGCCGTGCCACCTCGTGCCAGGCCGACGCCAGTTCGTGGCCACCGGGCACGACGCGGATCTCCTCACCGATTCCGATGAAGAAGAGGAGCGGGCGGTCCAGGAGGCGGGCGACCGTTGCGCTGTGGACGAGGTCCGCCAGCACGGTCGCGGCCAGGCGCCGGGGGTCGGCTTCGCTGTGGTCCACGCAGGCGGCCGAGACCACCACGTCCGGATTCGGCGGTGTGGAGTCGGTCGTCGTACCCGTGACGAAGACGCCCTCCGCGGGGCGTAGCCATTCAAGGGGCTGCCGGAGGAACCGCACTTCGTAGCGGGACATCTCCTGAGCGAGCTCCTGCCCGTACATGGCCGTCACGAGGCGTGTGGTCAGCGGCGTCATGCGAGCCGCCGTCCCGTGGAGGACAGGGCCAGGGCCCAGCGCTCCAGCCCGAGCCCCGCGCATCCAGTCGTCCAGCCCGGTCGGACGTACCCCCGCTCGGTGAAGTGGTCCCCGTGGCGGTTCACGGAGGCGAGCGTGATCTCACCTTCGGCGGTACGGGCCCGTAGTTCGTGCTTGCGGCCGGGGGCGCAGTTCGAGAGATAGAACGGATCGTCGGCGTCCGCCCAGCGGCAGTGGAGACCGAGCTGTTCGGCCAGTGCTTCCAGGAAGTCCGCCACCGCGGCAGCGGTCCGAGCAGTGAACACTGGGTCGCCAGCCCAGAGGATCTCACGGCAGGTGAACGTCGGCAGGCAGCCATGCTCCGCGTCGTATTCGGGCTCGCGTCGGAAGACGACCGCGTCGAAGGTCGCCATGACGGGATCGCCACCGTGGCCGAGATCAGCGAAGGAACCGAGACAGGCGGCCGGGAGGAGGGCGGTGTCCGGGCCCAGGTGGATGACCTGCTCGGGATGGGCGTCGTAGTACCCCAGCTCGCGGAGTTCGGCCACCGTGATCAGGGATTCGGCTGGCGGCCACAGCTGACCTCCACGGCTGGTCACGAATTCACGTACGGCAGTCTTGATGTCCTCGACAGCCGCACCAGCCTCGGGTGCGAGGCCATACCTGGCCTTCACCCGGGGTACGGAGGACTCGGCGGGAGAAGCCGTTTCGCCATAGCCGAGAGCCGACAGGGTGGTGGCGCTGAGCGGGAGGGCGGAAGGACTGTCCGCGACCGCCAGGACGCGCAGCTCCTCGCACCGGCTCACGGAGAAACGGACGTCCGGGTGCGCCAGAGCGAGCCGGTACTCGGTGCGTCGGCGCTTCCGCCTGTCATCTGCGGTCGGCTCACCGCTCGACGGGAGTTCGAGCGTGAGCCGCGCTCGCCGCGGGGACCTGACCCCACCCGTCTCGACCGCGTCCACCAGTGCCTCGTACCGGCGCAGGCTCCGTGGATGTGCTGCGGCTGGATCGAGGGTCATGCCGAGTGTGTGTTCGAGGACTGCGAGCACACACACGACGTCGAGACTGTCCCATTCGGCATCGGGAGCGGTGTCCAGACCGGATCTGGCCAGAGCGGTCCTGAGTCTCCGGTGATCATCCGTGGACAGCATGGATCCGGTGCTCTCCACCCACTGCGTACTCATGAAACCCTCCCTGGCAGGTCGTGAGTACGCAGGTAATAGGCCATGACCTTGCGGACGGCGGCGCTGGTGGCCGTGATGTCGTCCTCACCGAGACCGGGGCCCAGCTCGATGCAGACCTGACGCGCCAAGACGTCGGAGGCCACGGGTACCGCCTCAGCCCGGTAGTCCGGCCTGTGCCCGTCGGGCAGCCTCGTGAACAGCGGCGGCCGCTGGTCACGGAGCCATCCGATATCGGTCAGGCAGGGGTGGCTCGGGTCGCACCCCACGCCCTCGGCACGGATGGCCTCCACGATCTCGTCCCGCCACGAGGTCAATCCGGTCGGCACGAGGGTGTTCAGCTTGAAGTAGGCGTGCGCGCTCCCGTCGTGTACGACCGGGAAGGTCAGTTCCAGCCCAGCCAGCTCCTCACGCAGCCGGGCGGCCCATCGCGCTCTCGTGCGCAGTTCCTCGTCGAGCCGGGCGAGCTGGTGCAGGCCGAGGACCGCCTGTACCTCCGTGAGGTTGTAGCTGTAGCCCATCTCCCGGTAGTCGAACCAGTCCTCCCCCTTGCCCTTGTGCGCCAACGCGCGGACCGTTTCGGCGAAGGCGTCGTCATCGGTGATGACCATGCCGCCCTCACCGACGGCGATGTGCTTTCGGCAGCAGAGGCTGAACGCGGCCGCAAGACCGAAGGTACCGGTCAGCCGCCCAGCGGACGGCGCTCCGTGCGATTGACCGCAGTCCTCGATGACCACGAGCCCGTGACGGGAGGCGAGCGCGGTGAGTTCCGGCATCGGGCACGGCTGGCCGTACATGTGGACCGGGACCAGCATCCGGGTGCGGTCAGTGATCTTGCGCGCGCAGTCCTCCGGGTCCATCGCTCCTGTGAGGGGGTCGATGTCGACGATCACCGGGACGATCTCGGCCTGGATCATCGCCGAAGCGGCGGACACATAGGCGTTGGCTGGGAGGAGGGCCTCGCTCCCGGACGGGAGCCGGGCCGCCAGATAGGCCAGGTGCAGCGCGGCAGTGCCGGAGCTCACCGCGATGGCGTGCTTGCGCTGGAAGCAGCTGGCGTAGGCGCTCTCGAACCGCCGCACTCGGCTGCCGCCGTAGAACTGTGCGAGCGTGCCGCTCTCCAGGACTTCCACGACCTCGGCCTTGGCGGCATCGCTGATCAGCGGATTGGCCGGTCTCCTCTCCGCTCGTACGGGTCCGCCGCCGTGGAGGGCCAGCCGCAAGGGACCCGTCTCGGGCGCGATCGTCATCGACTCGCTCCTTCCAACGCGTGGTCCGCGGCCAGGCGCCGGAGGAAGTGATTCATCGTGCGTGAGGCGGGGTCGCATCGAGAGCAGGCCGTGTTCGTCCCCTCGGCACACCGCGCGCGCAGGTCCTCGGCACGTGACCCGCCCCAGTGACCGGATGCGGACCCTTCGCGAACATCGGCGATGACGCCATCGGCGTAGGCCAGCATGTTGCATCCGTAGACTTCGCCGCTGTCGGCCCTGACGTACGCGATGAACGTCGGGACCGTGCATGGTGCGGGCCGCTGCTCGCCGAACATGTCGGGGTCCGCGATCACGTCGACACCGTGCTCCTTCGCGCGGTCGATCAGCGCGGGGATCAGTCGGCGGAGGCGGGAACGCTGTTCGGCGGTCGGGACGAGGTCATCGTGGTCGCGGACCGGGATCAGATGCCACCAGCGCGGCGGCAGGTCGTGGCTGAGCAGGAGGTCCGCCAGTGTCTGGAGGTCCTCCACGCCCATTCGCTGGACCACCGTGTTCACGCCGTAGCTCATGCCCGCCGTGGTCACGGCGTCGATGCCCGCCAGACACTTGTCGAACAGGCCTCGGTTCCGCCGGATCCGGTCATGGGTGGCGCCTACCCCGTCCAGGCTGATGACGATCTCGGCGCAACCGGCGTCCGCCAGGCGCCGAGCCTTCGAGGTGAGCAGGCGTCCGTTGGTGATGACCGAGACCCGGGCCCCTGATTCCGCTCCTCGGCGTACAAGGCCTGGCAGTCCCCGAAGGAGCAGAGGCTCGCCGCCGGTGAATCTGATCGCTCGCGGGCGCCGCGCGAGAACGCGGTCGAGAACCTCTCTGAAGTCCTCGGCCGATCTTGCTGACCTGGTCCTCTTCCAGCATTCACACATGTTGCAGCGCACGTTGCAGTCATCGAAGAGGTTGAAGTAGACCAACTCTGGGACGTCGGCACCCGAACCTTGGTGTTCGTCCGCATCTTCCTGGGATATGACGCTCATCGCGCGGTCCCTCCCCTTTCCTTGTGCAGACACAGGAGAAGTCTCGGGCCGCGACGGTCACCGCCGTAAGTGAGAGTTCCTCTCCCCGGGGAGAGGAACTCTCACCCTGAGTTGGAGGCAGATGGAGTCACTGGGGCCGTGACAGCGGACAGAGAGAACGCACTGGCCATTGACACAGGATTCCGGCCGCCCCTCAGCCAGGTTGTGCTGGCACTCCTACCAGACACCGATGCTGCACATCCGGCAACATGCCAGGTTCGGCACACAACAGCCTCGACTGGGGCGTCTACGCCCCCACCATCCACAGGTGGGAACACCTGCTCGGACAGTCCTCACCTCGACCACACGAAACGGGACAGCGCGGACGACCCCGCCTGAGTCCTCTGTGGGTCGAGTGACTCATGGGGCTTCCCGAGGGCTGAGTCACCGACTGCGACATATCCCGGCCCCAACAGCTCTGTGAACTGGGAAACGGCGTCATCCCCGCCCAAGTGTCAACGGCATTTGAGATTCTACGCGGCGTCCGCACCGAACCCTAGGCGGAGAAAACAAAGCCCCAACATGAACTCCCCTCGGCACCCCGAGGGCCTGGGGGCACTGTTTAGTGCGGTGCCCCCAGTGGCCTCAAGGGTTGTAGACACAGTAGTAGAAACACTAGTAGACACAGCAGACTACACAGCAGTAGAAACACTAGATGACGCTACTGTTGACACAGGGTCCCGCTTGAAGTGGGCAGAGTGGCGACGCCACAGGGGATGCCGCACGTCGGCAAACGCCGACATCCTACCTATCATACATACTTCACTCATCCCCACCTCAACTCTCCCTGTGTTCAGTTCATAAGATACGCACGAGACTTATCAAATAAAACTATGCACCGAAGGTGCTCGAAATAATGCCACCAGACATCCTCAAGATCGCGATCCCAACAACTACCATGCTAATCGTGATCCTACGTACAACCAATAAAATCAATAGCAAAAGTCTCCACGCAAGAGTCACCTTCCAACTCCTTCCCGCCAATACGTTCGGCCCTCGCCCTGAAGACGTCGGAGGTACAGCTCGTCGCCTCACTGCACTGCGCGGCGTACAACGGGGTGAGGACCAGGTGCTCGTCGGAAGCGCGGCGGGTGTCGTGGCGTTGAGGATCAGGAACTGACAAGCGGTACACCAAGAGCCGAGGAGAGATGGCAGTGGGAGCATCCGACAGCGCCAGCGGGCCCAACGCTCCGGTGATCACGAGCGACACCCCCGAAACGTTCGCGTGGGGTGTCCTCGCCAAGCGCCACCCGGCCCTGATCCAGCAGGTCCGCGACGCCTTCCCCTACGCACCCCAGCAGCACCGCGCCCTCGACACCCTGCTGGAGGAGATCACCGAAGGCGTCATCGAACCGCTGCCGACAGCCGCTCACGACCACAGCACCTGGACTGCCTGGGGACGTGAACACTTCGGACGCTCGTGGTTCGACGCCCCGTTCCTGTGGGCCGAGAGCTACTTCTACCGCAAGCTCCTCCAAGCCGTCGGATACTTCGACCCCGGCCCCTGGCAGGGAGTGGACCCCTTCGCCCCCTTCAAACAGGCCGAGCTGCGCAGCGAGGAACTGGCCGAGGAGCTGGGCGCCCTGGACGACCTGGCCGCGCGGCCCCGCCAGGAACAGGCCGAAGCACTGCTGCATGCCTCGCTCTGGGGCAACCGCGCCGACCTGGGCTTTCGCATCTCAGCCGGAGACGCAGCGCACAGCGCTGCGGTCTCCCACCTGGTCGCCGACGACAGCTCCCTGCTCTGGTCACTCCTGACCACCGACGAACCGGTCACCGTCAACGTGGTCGCCGACAACGCGGGCCGCGAACTCATCCCGGACCTGGTCCTCATCGACCACCTGCTCCGGCACCGCCACGCCAGCACCGTCACGCTTCACGTCAAGCCCTACCCCTACTACGTCTCCGACGCCATGACGGCAGACGTGATCGACTGTCTCCGGCGACTGCTCCAGGCTCAGGGCCGAGCCGGTGAGATCGGTCAGCGCTTGTGGCAGGCCATGAGCAGTGGCCAGCTCACGGTGAGCGCCCACCCGTTCTTCTGCGCGCCACTGCCGTACCGGGACATGCCCGACGACCTCCGCGCGGAGCTCTCCAACGGCGACCTCACCATCCTCAAGGGCGACCTTAACTACCGCCGCCTCGTGGGCGACCAGCTCTGGGAACCCACGATCTCGTTCCAGGACGCCACGGCGTACTTCCCTGGGCCGGTCGCCGCACTGCGCACCCTGAAATCCGACGTCATCACCGGCCTCCGCGAGGAGACGCTGGCCGAGATGGAGGAGAGCGGCCAGGACTGGCGTACCAGCGGCACCCACGCCGTCATCCAAGCCCGCCGGTGAGCGGGCCCCTCGCGCTGCCAGTCACAGGTCCGGTCCATGCTCCGACCGTTGTTCCCCGGTCAGGCCCCGCTACGCACGCCGGACGAGGTATCGGTCCGTGCCCTGTGCGGTGCTGTAGGGCTCCGGCCGCAGAGCCGCGCGTACGACGTTGCACGTACGGGGCGGTACCGCCCCGCCCCTGTTGGGGCGGTACCGGGGCCCGCGCGCCCAGGACGGAACACCGGACGCGCGGGGGCCAGGGGGCGGTGGCGCCCGCTACGGGGTACGGGCACCACCTCGGCCGTCAGCGTTGCCTTCGACCGACCGCGCCCGGTATTGGGGAGTACCGGGAACGGAGCTGTGTAGCGCTTCGCGCAAGACCCTTTGGACGGATGCGACGGGGTCGTCGGGGTCATGCGGGAGCAGGGGCAGGATGACTGCGAGCCCGACCGCTTCGGCGGCGTTGCGAGGAACGCCGAGTACGGCGGGCGTCGGTCTGGGGGACGTCACACCATGGCCTTTCGGTAGAGGTGAGCGTCGACGTAGGGGCGCACGAGCGCCAGGGGCGGTGCCTCGTCGATCGCTCGCATGTCTCGGCGCGCCTGTTCGGGGGTGTCAGCGCGCACGACGTGACCGGCTCGGGTCGCGAGGTAGCAGTGACCGCCCGAGCCGGTCGGCAACGCGATCATGCACCATGCGGGGAACTCACGACCGAGGAGCTCAGCAGGCGCATGAAACGCGCGGTATTTGCGGCAAGCCTGCCGGGGGATGCGTGCCTCGCACGGAGCAGGACCGCACGACCGGTGACGGCCTCGAGCCGGACGTAGCACCGCGGCGAACAACTCGAGTACGAGCCGGATCACGACGCCCCCTTTGGAGGAAGCGCGACGCTGGCCTCGGCGACGGGAATCCGTCGGCGCTCGCCGCGGACGCTGCGTACCTCGAGCACGTGACCGGTCGAGCCGGGGGCGCCCTGTTTGTAGCCGATCACCATGCCGGGCGTCTCGGACGTGTCCTGAACGCTGCGCACCCACGAGCCGAGCGGAAACTCGCGGTGCATCTCGCGCCACAAGGTCACGAGGCGTACGAGGTCGAGGTGGGTGATGAGCTCGCCGACCTCAGCGCCGGTCATCTCGTTCCCCTCGGCGATCACAGCGTCGTCGGTCACCAAGATGTCGCGCTGATCAGGCAGGAACAGTTCCATCACGCGCTCACCGCCGAGAAGAGGTAGCAGCGAATACGCCCAGATCGCCGCCGAGGCGCGCCTGTTGCGAGGGTGAACCGCATGGGGGTTTGAGGGGTAAAGTCGCTCATGTCAGCGCTCCATTGCAGCGTTGTCCATCGGCCCCGGACGCCTGGACCGCGTCACGGGGCCGCTTTGTGTTCAGTTGTTCGGCGGAGTGTGTTCGCCCTCTCGGGTGCCCTGTTCGAGGGACACCCGGACGTAGTGCTTGCGCCACGGGCCGGGAACAACAGGGGTTGCAACAGGGCGACGGACTCGCGTGCGCACCATGGGGGCTCTCCCGTGGTCAGACAACTACGGATGAGAGTCAAGTCTCACCCTGCAAGCACTCAAAAGCAAGTCGTTTTAAGTAACTTCGCTAGACGACTTTGATCGACTACTAGCCTCCGCGGGCTGTGGCATGCTGTGACCCATGGCAAACAGGCGCGCACCAGCCCCAGATGCCCCGACCGTGGCCAGGTGGCTACTCGCCAAAGAACTCCGCCGACTCCGAGGTGACCGGCAGTTCACGGCCGTGGTGAAGGCGATCAAGACACAACCGTCTTCGTTGGCCCGGTGGGAGTCCGGGCGAGCGGACGGGCAGGTGCCCAGCACGCACAGCCTGGACAGGCTTCTCACTCACTACGAGGTGAGCGAGGAGGAGACAGAACGCCTCATGAAGCTACGCGCAGTCGCGAAGACGCCGGGTTGGTGGCAAAGCCATGAGATCGAAAAGCACTACGGAACCCTGATCGGCCTGGAAGCAGCGGCTTCCGACATGTCCAGTTACGAGGCCCAACTCATCCCCGGGCTCATCCAGACGGAGGACTACGCGCGTTCGGTCATCACGGCCGGCGCTGCTTCTTGGCGCGGCACCGAGGAAGAGATAGAGGACCTCGTCAAGGTCCGTATGCGTCGCCAGGCCGACTGGACTTCACGCGGCACACCTCACCTGTGGGCAATCGTGGGGGAAGCCGCCATCCGGCAGGCGGTCGGAGGCCCAGACACGATGCGTGCGCAGTTGAAGCACCTTCTAGACTTGAGTCACCAGCAAAACCGCCTCACCCTGCAAGTTCTTCCGTACAGCGCCGGATCACACACCGCCATGGAGATGGCTTGCTTCGCGGTGTTGGACGTAGAGGATGCAGGACTGTCCACCGTGTATGTAGAGGGGCCGACCGCGAACCTGTTCCTGGACTCCCCGGAAGACGTCACCCGTTACCGGAGGATCTTTGAACACTTGCGCGAAGCCGCACTCAACACGACGGACAGCCGGGCTCTCATAGCCCACGTCAAGGAAGGCTTCGAATGACACCCCTCGAGTTCCGCCGCTCGTCCTACTCCGGGAGTCAGGGCAACTGTGTGGAGATCGCGGACGCCGCGGCCTTCCACGCCGTCCGGGACTCCAAGACTCCGGAACAGGCACCCCTCACCTTTGGCCGGGATGAATGGGCATCGTTCCTCAACACCACCAAGAGCAACCAGCGCTAGCGGAGGACAACGCGGCCCCTGGTCGACGACCAGGGGCCGACGCATGCCTAAAACGACCCACAACCTGAGGTCCTCACCAGAGGCTGCCTGAGCAGACGGGGAGTGCGACCGACGGTGACCTATTGTGGCCACTCGCTGCGGAATGTCACCGCTCGGTGGTAGTCAGGTGGAGTCCTTCTCCCCCATCACTCGGAGCTCTCCGTGACCGCACGCAACTTCAAAGGACAGTTCTCCTCCTGGCCGGCCACCGCGTTCTTCATCTTCTGTGGCGTTCTGCTGCTGGCGATGCTCAACGACTGATCGGGAGGATGATGGTGGCAGCACCCGGGATGTGTCCCTTCTGCGACCGTAAGATCGGGTCCCTCAAGAACGGTCGACGACGCAAGCACTACATCAACCAGACGTCGGTCTGGTTCTTCGGCTACAAGCTCTTGGAGTGCAAGGGCTCATCGCCCGACGGCACCGAACCCACGTACGACACCAAGACCGTGGCCAACCAACGGCGCAACGGCAAGATGAAGTGCCTGGCCTGCGGCAAGTGGGTGGGCTACACCAAGACCTTCCTCCCGGTGAAGCACGATGACCAGCGTGGCAGGGTATGCCGTGGCTGGAGCGACAACCAGAACTGAGCGACGACCTCAGACACGACCTGAACACACGGCTCCCGGTCGATGGCCGGGGGCCGCCGCATACCTAAAACGGCCCGCCAGCGGATCTAGGCGAACATACTCCTCGTCAGGCCCAAGGCTCACAGTCTTCCGTGGCGATGTCACGACCTGTGGACATGGAGTCTTATCCCCTTCAGAAGCAACTCCGACCACCTATGGGAGAGCAGTGGCCACGAAGACGGAAGCGTTCACGATCCGAGAGCTATACAACCTACCCGCCGCCGTCGACCTGATGACGGCCGCCCGTGCCCTGCACATGGGGCGGATGACGGCCTACGAGCTCGCCAGACGCGGCGAGTTCCCCTGTCGGCTCCTTCGCTACGGCGGGACCTACCGGGTGGTCACGGCGGAGCTCCTGGAGCTGCTGGGCGTGCCCCTGCCCGAGCGGGGCCGACCGGCTACAGTCGAGTCGACATAGCGATTCGATCTGTTGTCGACTTCGTGTCTGGCCGGTGCCGTTCAGTGCCGGGGGAGTGTGTGTTCTGACAGGGGATGCCGTGGGGTCCCACGGTCAAACAAGGAAGAGCCCTGCTCTCCGTGTGGAGAAGCAAGGCTCTGACCAGGGAAAACCGGGTGGGCGTACCAGGACTTGAACCTGGGGCCTCATCCTTATCAGTAAAGAGAACCGATGACCCGACCATGGCACAACCGCCGTTCACCTGGGCCGGAGCATCGTTGACCGTCCATGGACGTCTACCGGAATCCGTGAGCTCTGCTGTACTCGACTGCTGTACAGCGAAGCGCTCAGAGCGCCTCTGCTGCTCCGTCTCCGGCCACGATGGATTACCTTCGGGCGGTCGCGTTCACCCACCTGCGGGCATCTCACGAAGCCGGTTTTCGGGGAGCTCTCACCCGGAACCCGGGGTGAGGCTGTGCGCCCCCATGGCTAGCCATGGGGTGAGTAGGCGTGCCAGTACGTGTCACGGGACCCGTCACGGTGCTGTCACGAGCGTTGTGACAGCACCTGTCACGAGTCGCTGTCACGGGGTTCGTGACAGCGTCGTGTCAACCGCCCGTGACAGAGCTGACCTGCTGACACATGTCCCGTGACACCAGACCGGCCCACCCCCTCCCCATCGACGGGGAGAGGTGCCCGGCAGGCCGCATGCACCGGCTGTTCCCGACTGGCTGACAACCACCCGTCACGGGGTCCGTGGCACGGCTCGAAGGCGGCTTTGGGGGGTGTTTGCAGGCGTCCGTTACGAACAGACGTTACGGCTGCTCAGACCCCGTTACGGGTCGCTGTCACTAGGGTGTTACGAGTCCTGTTACAGGGCCTGGTGACAGAACCCGTTACAGGCCCCGTAACGGCCTTGAGACAGGGCTCTGTAACGGCCTTCCGCCCGCCTGCTCTCGACACGTTGCTCTACCCCAGGGGTCCCCCGCCCGGCCGGAGATGGCGTACCCCACCAGCGAACCCGTGACCGCCCCGGCTTCCGGCAGGTCCGCCACATCCGCCACAGCCGACACGCCCCAGGTCAGGGGCCTGTTTTATGTGGCGGATCTGTGGCGTGTGGCGGATAGATGCCGCCACATAGCACGAGGCAGGGAGACGGGAAAACACTGAAGCCCCGGCATGTGCCGGGGCTTCAGGGGGCTGCTTCTATTGGGGGGAGGACAGGTTCACCGTGTACTCATGACTGATCACGTGGTCAGCGGGAGAGACGTACTCCCGGTACTCGATGGGCCCCTCTTCGTTGGACCACACCGACGTACCCGCAAGAACAGGGTCTCCGACAGAGATGCCCAAAGCTTCAGCTTCCCGCTCATCAGCGCGACGGGCGGTTACCCAGTCACGCCCATGTGTGGCGGTGCTAGCCCCCTTCTCGTGGATGAGGGAGACCAGGCTTGGAATGGGCTCCAAGCCGGTCAGCTCGGGCACCTCCTGGGCGAAGTGCAGAGGAAGCCACGACACAGCCAGAATGCGCGGTGTGCCGTCCCGGTAGGTCACGGACTCCCGCCGAACCACCTTGATGTTGCCCGCGTCCGCGTTGATGCCGAGGACGTCCCCGACGTAGGCGCGCGCGGTGACGGTCCCGGCCTCACGGACCTCGATGCGGTCATGGGTTACGGCGGATGCTCGGTGCACTCGGTCGATCGGCGCGGGAGTGGCCTGCCGGAACGTCTGCACCGTGGTGCCCTGCTGGTTGGTGGCAACCAGCTTCTCACCCCGTAGCTGCTGCATGCCCCTGTGGGCGGTGCCCGGGGAAACGCCCCATTCGTCGGCGATCTCGGCCACGGTGGGCAGCCGGTCACCCTCCTTGAGGGTGCCCTGGGTGATCAGGTCGCGGTAGTGGTCAGCGATCTGCTGGTACGGAGGCAGCGGCCTCTGAACGCGAGGACTCAACTTCAAGCTCCAATCCTCGTATATCGGTCATATTCAAGCTGGCACAAGCTTACGCCCTTCGCGGACTTGACGCCAATGAATGGCTTTGACCTGCATCTTTAATGCTACCCACGGGAAACTTGTAGATCAAGGGTTGTATATGAGGCTCATATATGAATACTGGTACTTGGACGCGCTCGAACACACCTGGACGCTGGGAGACGCTGAAGATGCCGCTGCTCGCTGACCGCCCCACCACCACGACCACGGTCCCCCGCCCCCGCCACCACCACGACCACGACCAGGCCCCCGACCCCCACGCCTGGGTCAGCGACCTGTCCAACATGGAACAGGCCCTCGCACTGGCCCTGTCGGACATGCCCGCCTCGCAGACCGAGCGCACCGCCGCCCTGGGCAAGCTCCTCCCCCCGATCCTGCCCACCCGCCCCGGCGGCCCCCTCGTCCCGCCCCGCCTCACAGACCAGGGCGCGCGCACCCTCAACGCCTGGATCGCCCAGGGCTTCGCCCGCTCGGAAGGGGAAATCGCGCTGTGGCAGGACGCCAACCTGTGCCGCTCCCTCAACCGCTCCCAGGGCTGGAAGACCCCCCAGGGGCGGGCGCTGGCCCGCCGCTACGGCGGCAAGCGCCGCATCAACACCGCCGAGTCCCAGGCCCACCACGCCGTCTGCGACGGCCCCCCGGTGGAACTGCGGGTGCCCTTCCGTAAGGAGTTCGCGGCCATCCACGACCGGCTGGAAGGGCTCTACCCGGCGAGCAAGTCCGACCCCGACCACCTGCCCACACGGGCGATCATCTACCGGATGCGCACCCGTCAGGCGGTGCTGCTGGCCCGCGAGTTCGACCGCGACCTCATCCGCGAGTCCTCCATCGCGCTGGCCCTGGCCTGAATCCGCCCCCGACACAGCGCCGAATCCGACCAAGAACTGCCGCTGTGCCGGGGTCCCTCGACCGTCCGCGAAGCACGCTCCGAAACGGGAGGACTCCCATCATGCCCCACACCAGCGCCGCGCACACGCCCCCGGCCGAACCCCCGCCGGCCACCGCACAGCCGGCGGTGTTCACCGCCCCCCGCCACCAGGTCAGCATCACCACCGTCACCCTCAACGACCAGGGCCGCGTGCTGCTGGTGCGCGACCCCTGGCAGGCCCCGGAATGGACCCTGCCCACCGCCGCCCTGGAGGCGGGCGAGAGCGTCCGCCAAGCGGCCGTGCGGTGCGTGCGCGAACGCGCCGCCCTACCGGTGGAGCCCGACCGCATCACCGGCGCCTACAAGGCCCTCGCTCCGGCGCACCTGAACCTGACCTGGATCGCCGCCCCCGCCACCGACCGGCCCGCCCGCCACGGCGCCCTGTGGGTGCCCACCCATGAGGCGCTGGAACTCCTGCGCGCCGACGACGCCGACCACGCGCCCACCGGCCGCCCGCCCCTGGCCCAACGCCTCCTGGACGCCCACGCCCCGTTCGGCACACACATGCGCCTGCACCGGCCCCGCCCACCGGCCGCCCACACCGCCCACGGCGTGCCCGCCCCGGGCGCCCACCGGCCGCCCGCCCGCTGACCTGCACACCGCCCACCCCAACACGTCCGCGCCCGCCCGCCGGGCGCCGTGCCCACCCGCTCCGGGGCACCCGAGAGGGCGCCCCTGCCCCTACAACCGGGGCGAGCCGGGCACACCGGCCCTGACCTGCGGATGCCCGTGCGCCCGCTCCGGCAACCGACCGCCTTCGCGCCGCCCGAGGAAGGACACCCGCCCATGCCCGAGACCTCACGCCCACACGTGCGCTCCTACCGCCGCGAATGGGCACGCCGCCTCATCGCCCGCGGCAACACCACCGCCCCGCCGCCCGCCTACGGCACCCCCGCCTGGTGCGCCCTGCCCGAGGCCCACCCCGCCAAGATCGCCGCCGTGGTCCTGGCCGCCGAAGCCTGGGCCTGGGGCACCGACCCCCTGCCCGAGAACAACCAGCGGCCCCGCCCTACCGGCCCCGAGCACGGAGGGCACACCCGATGAGGCGCACCGACAACCGCACCCCTACCGAGGGATGGCACAGCGGCATGGACCACCTCGACCACGGCCCCGCCCTGCTCGACGACGTCGAAGCGTTCCTGCGCCGCTTCGTGGTCTTCCCCCACGACGCCGCCGCGACCGCCACCGCCCTGTGGGCCGCCCACACCCACATGATCGACGCCTTCGACTCCACCCCCCGCCTGGCCTTCCTCTCCCCCGAACCCGGCTCCGGCAAGACCCGCGCCCTGGAGATCCTGGAAACCCTGGTACCCAACCCGATGCTGGCCGTCAACGCCACCCCCGCCGCGCTGTTCCGCGCCATCGCCGACACCGACCGCAAGCCCACCGTCCTCTTCGACGAGATCGACACCGTCTTCGGCCCCAAAGCCAAGGACAACGAGGAACTGCGCGGCCTGATCAACGCCGGACACCGCCGCTCGGGCGTCTCCTACCGGTGCGTGGGCGACGGCTCCTCCCAGACCGTGGTGGCCTTCCCCTCCTACGCCGCCATCGGCCTGGGCGGACTGGGAGAGCTGCCCGACACCGTCCTGACCCGCTCGGTCATCGTGCGCATGCGCCGACGCGCCCCCCACGAAAGGGTCGAACCCTACCGGGCGCGCCTCAACGAACCCGAAGGCCACGCCCTGCGCGACCGTCTCACCGCCTGGGCCGCCCACGTGGCCGACAGCGTCCGGGAGAAGTTCCCCGCCATGCCCGAAGGCGTCAGCGACCGGCCCGCCGACGTGTGGGAACCGCTGCTGATGGTCGCCGACGCCGCAGGCGGTCCCTGGCCCGACAAGGCCCGCAGCGCGTGCGTGGAACTGGTCGCCGCCAGCACCGACCCGAGGCGGGTGTCGCTGGGGGTGCGG
Source organism: Nocardiopsis sp. LOL_012 (assembly GCF_048060475.1). NCBI lineage: Bacteria > Bacillati > Actinomycetota > Actinomycetes > Streptosporangiales > Nocardiopsidaceae > Nocardiopsis > Nocardiopsis sp. LOL_012. Next base: position 78,474 of record NZ_JBHMIV010000005.1, read on the forward strand.
CTGCTGGCCGACACCCGCACCGTCTTCACCCACCAGGGCGCCGACAAGCTCCCCACCCACACCCTCCTGGCCGCGCTGGCCGAGTTGGAAGACGCGCCCTGGGCCGAACTCGGCGGCAAAGGGCTCGACTCCCGGGGCCTGTCGCGGCTGCTGAAGGACTACACCACCGCCGCAGGCGACCCGATCAAGTCCCGCACCGTGCGCATGCCCGACAACTCCACCCCCAAGGGCTACCACGCGGCGGACCTGGCCGACGCCTGGTCGCGCTACCTCCCGCCACCGGATGGCAGCCCGGCCCCCGTCGACCCCCCGCCCATGGCTAGCCAGGGAGCGGGCTCCGAAGGGGTCCCTGTGGCGGACCGATCCGCCACACCCGCGCTGTCCGCCACACAGAACACGCCTCTGACCTGGGGCGTGTCGGCTGTGGCGGATGTGGCGGACCTGCCGGAAGCCGGGCCTGTGGTGGTGGAGTCCGGCGCGTGCTGGTCCTGCGGTGACCGCTTCCGCCGGTTCGAGTCCAGCGACTACCCCGACATGTGCACCCCGTGCGCGACCAGCCTGCGCACCACGGCCTGACCCACCCGCCGAGAGAAGAAACGGCCCCGGGGCCGCCTGCCAGCAGATCCCCGGGACCGCACTCCAACCCAAAGAAGAAGGAGTACGTCCATCATGACCGAGCACACCGTTCCTGCGCAGCGTCTCCCCCAAGCCCTGTACACCGTGGAGGACGCGACAAAGGTCCTCCGGCTTTCCCGTGCCGAGCTCTACGAGCAGATGCGGGCCGGACGCCTGCGCTTCGTCAAGGTCGGCCGCGCACGCCGGATCCCGGCCGGTGCGGTCACGGAGTTCGTCGCCCTCCTGGAGAAGGAAGCCGAGGTGGCCGCCTGATGGCGAAGCGAGCACACGGGGAAGGGTCGATCTTCCCCTACCGGAACGGGTTCGCCGCCTACGTGTGGGTGGACACGCCCGAGGGCAAGCGCACGCGGAAGTGGTCCTACGGCAAGACCCGTGAGGAAGTCCACGGGAAGTGGCTCAAGAACCACATGCAGGCCAAGAAGGGGCCGGTGGCCACGTCGGTGCCGACCGTGGAGAGCTACCTGAAGTACTGGATGGAAGAGGTCGTACGGGAACCCGACTTCTCCCCGCTCACGGTCAGCACCTACGGCCAGTTCGTCCGCTACTACCTGGTGCCCTACCTGGGCAAGAAGAAGCTGGACAAGCTGACCGCCAAGGACCTTCGGGCGTGGGTGAACACGCTCCGCCGCACCTGCCAGTGCTGCGCTCAGGGCAAGGACGCCGACCGCCGACCGGACAAGCGCCGGTGCTGCGCGGTGGGGGAGTGCTGCGAGAGCTTCACGACCGAGAGCAACATCTACGAGGCCCGCAAGGTGCTGCGCAGCGCGCTGAGCAACGCGGTCCGTGAAGAGCTCCTGTCCCGCAACGTCGCGACCCTGCTGAAGATGTCCAAGCCCAAGCCGAAGAAGGACAAGCCCTGGACGCTGGACGACGTCCACCGCTTCCTCGCATCGGCCCGTGCCGACGACGACCCGCTCTACGCCGCCTACGTCCTGCTGCTGGTGCTGGGACTTCGTAAGGGCGAACTGCTGGGCCTGTGGTGGCCCGAGATCGACACGGACGCTCAGGAGGTGTCCGTGGAGTTCCAGATCCAGCGGATCAAAGGCGAACTCCGGCGACGGAGGAAGACCAAGACGGAGGACTCCGAAGCCACGCTTCCGCTCCCGGACCTGTGCGCGGAAGCGCTCCGGCTTCGGGCCGAACAGCAGGACAAGCAGCGGGCCGAGGCCACCGAGTGGGAGACGTCAGGCTACGTGTTCACCACCAGCACGGGCAGGCCGGTGGACCCCCGCAGCTTCACCAAGCAGTTCGACGCCCGGTGCACCAAGGCGAAGGTCCGCCGGATCGAGGTGCACACCACCCGCAAGACGTGCGGCACCCTGCTGGCCGCCCTGGACGTGCACCCGCGGGTCGCTATGCGAATCCTGCGGCACAGTCAGATCAAGCTGACCATGGACCTCTACACCCAGGTGCACGACGACACCACCATCGCCGCACTCAAGAAGCTGGGAGGAAGCATCACCGGAGGATGAGGTGACGCCGCACAGCGGCCGGTCTGAACGGTGATTGCTGTACTTTGCTGCTGTACACGAAAGACCCGCCGGGTGTCCGGCGGGTCTTTTGGCTGGTGGGCGTACCAGGACTTGAACCTGGGGCCTCATCCTTATCAGGGATGCGCTCTAACCGACTGAGCTATACGCCCTCGTTCCGGATGGAACTCTACCGCATCGGCGAGACCGGAGCGAACCGGTTCCGCTGCGCGGACAGGAGCGGGGCCCGGCGATCCGCGCCCCTCTCACCTTCGATTTTACCGGCTTTTCCGGTGTGCTCGGTCCACCGGCCCGGCCCCGCCTCGGGGCCGGGCACAGACGGGCCCTACTCGGCCTCGGTCAGAGTGAGGTCGATGCCGCCGACCAGGTCGGCGACCAGGTTGTACAGCATCGCGCCCACGGTGGCCAGCGCGGTGATGAGCACGATGTTCAGTGCACCGACCACGCCGGTGTAGCCGAGGACCCGGCCGGGAGAGAACCACGCGGACGGGTTGAGGCCGAGCTCGTCCTCACTGCCGTCGCCCTCCAGAAGCGCTGTCATCATGTTGGAGAGCTCGTCGAAGACACCCAGCATCGACAGAGTCGTGTAGATGACCACGACCGCCACGAACAAGACGATGAAGCACACCAGCGACACCACGAAGCTGTACTTCATCACCGACCAGGGCTCCACGCGGGAGACCGTCAGGTGTGCCTTGCGGCTCGACAGCGTCGCTTTCACGGCGCTCGGCTGTTTGTCGGCAGCCGTCTTGGACTCGGTCACTTCTGTTCCCCCCGGCCCTTCGGTGTCCCCGGTGGATTGGTCGGAACGCGTGTCCACAGCCTCCTCCTTCTTCGTCGCGGAGGAGCCCGTCGCTTCGGACGCGGCGCCCCGGCCCGGGGAGCCGGCTTCCGGTTCCCCGTCCTTGCTCTCCTCGGAGGGCTTCTCCGCGGAGGTGGCCTCACCGGCGTCGGAGCCGCCGGAGGACGTGGTCACGGCCGGAGCCTCGACCGCGTCGTCCCGCGTCTCCGGCGCCTGGCCAGGCCCGTCCTTCTCCCGACCGGGGGAGGACTTGGTGGCCACCGCCACCGTGTCGGCCCCGTCGGCCGGGGCCCGGTCCGCCGCCGCCTCGTCCTTCGCGGCCGTCGGCGTGTCCGTGTCGGATTCGTTGGTGGGGGTGTTCCGCTGCTTGTCAGACATAGAAACGCTACCGCTGGACTTTCGTTGAGACGGGTGAATGGCGCAAGAGGCGTCCCGCAAGGTTCGCGACCGGAACCCTGCGGGACCAAAAGGACCTAAGGTGCAGTCTAGACCTCAGACCCACCTTGCTCAGAGACCACGTCAGAGGCCGTGTCGTCGACTTCGGCCTCCTCTTGGGCCTCCTGGTTGCGTGCGCACGCCACGATCTTGTTGCCCTTGTTCAGGTTCATCAGCCGAACGCCCATCGTGGTGCGGCCGGACCGCTTCACCTCGGCCGCATTGGTGCGGATCACCCCGCCGTTGGAGGTGATCGCGAAGATCTCGTCCACGTCGGGGTCGACCATCATCGCACCGACGAGCTTGCCGCGCAGCTCCACGACCTTGGCCGTCAACACGCCCTTGCCGCCGCGGTTCTGCACCGGGTACTGCTCGGCCGGGGTGCGCTTGGCGTAGCCGTTCTCCGTCGCGACCAGGACGTCGGTGGCACCGTCGCCGCCCCGGATGACGTCCATGCTCAGGAGGTAGTCGCCCTCCAGGAACCGCATCCCGATCACGCCGCTGGTCGCGCGGCCCATCGGCCGCAGCGACTCGTCGGAGGCGGGGAAGCGGATCGCCTGGGCGTCGCTGGAGATCAGCAGGAGGTCGTCGTCGGGGAAGGTCAGCCGCGCGGCGATCAACTCGTCGCCCTCGCGCAGGTTGATCGCGATGATCCCCGCCGAACGGGCCGAGTCGAAGTCCTCCAGGCGCGACTTCTTCACCAGGCCCTCGCGCGTGGCGAGTACCAGGTACGGCGCGGCCTCGTAGTCGCGCAGGGCCATGATCTGGGCGATCTGTTCGTCCGGCTGGAACGGCAACAGGTTCGCCACGTGCTGGCCGCGCGCGTCCCGGGCCGCCTCCGGCAGCTCGTAGGCCTTCATCCGGTACACCCGGCCCTGGTTGGTGAAGCACAGGATCCAGTGGTGGGTGGTGGTGACGAAGAAGTGCTGGACGATGTCGTCCTGCTTGAGCTGGGCCCCGCGCACACCCTTGCCGCCGCGCTTCTGCGCCCGGTAGTTGTCGATCCGCGTGCGCTTGGCGTACCCGCCGCGGGAGATCGTGACGACCACGTCCTCCTCGGCGATGAAGTCCTCCATGCGCATGTCCCCCTCGAAGGGGATGATGTGCGTGCGCCGCTCGTCGCCGTACTTGTCGACGATCTCGGCGAGCTCGGCGCGGACGATCCTGCGCTGGCGGGCCTCGTTCTCCAGGATGTCGTTGTAGTCGGCGATCTGCGCCATGAGCTCGTCGTACTCCGACATCAACTGGTTGCGCTCCAGCGCGGCCAGCTTGCGCAACTGCATGTCGAGGATGGCGCGGGCCTGGACGTCGTCGATCTCCAGCAGGCCCATCAGGCCCGTGCGCGCCTCGTCGGCGGAGGCACTGGCGCGGATGAGGCTGATGACCTCGTCGATCCGGTCCATCGCCCGCAACAGGGCGCGCAGGATGTGCGCCCGCTCCTCGGCCTTGCGCAGCAGGTACCTGGTGCGCCGGAGGATGACCTCGATCTGGTGCTCGACCCAGTGCCGGACCATCTGGTCCAGGCGCAGGGTCCGCGGCACCCCGTCGACCAGCGCGAGCATGTTCGCGCCGAAGGTCTCCTGGAGCTGGGTGTGCTTGTAGAGGTTGTTGAGCACCACCTTGGCCACGGCGTCGCGCTTGAGCACGATCACCAGGCGCTGGCCGGTACGGCCGCTGCTCTCGTCCCGCACGTCGGCGATGCCGGTCATCTTGCCGTCCTTGACCAGGTCGGCGATCTTCAGCGCGAGGTTGTCCGGGTTGACCTGGTAGGGTAGCTCGGTGACGACCAGCGTCTGGCGTCCGCGGGTGTCCTCCTCGACCTCGACGACGGCCCGCATCGTGATGGAGCCGCGCCCGGTCCGGTAGGCCTCCTCGATCCCGCGCTTGCCGACGATGAGCCCGCGGGTGGGGAAGTCGGGACCCTTCACCCGCTCGATGAGCGCGTCCAGGAGCGTCTCGTCGTCGGTGTCGGGGTGGTCGAGGTACCAGTAGACGCCCTCGGCGACCTCCCGGAGGTTGTGGGGAGGGATGTTGGTCGCCATACCGACCGCGATGCCCGACGAACCGTTGACGAGCAGGTTCGGGAAGCGGGCGGGGAGCACGACGGGCTCGGAGGAGCGGCCGTCGTAGTTGGGCCGGAAGTCGACGGTCTCCTTGTCGATGTCCCGGAGCATCTCCATGGCCAGCGGCGCCAGCTTGCACTCGGTGTAGCGCATGGCGGCCGCCGGGTCGTTGCCCGGCGAGCCGAAGTTGCCGTTGGGGTCGACCAGCGGCATCCGCATCGACCACCACTGGGCCAAGCGCACCAGGGTGTCGTAGATGGCGCTGTCGCCGTGCGGGTGGTAGTTGCCCATGACGTCGCCGACCACGCGCGCGCACTTGAAGAAGCCGCGGTCGGGGCGGTAGCCGCCGTCGTACATGGCGTAGAGCACGCGCTGGTGGACCGGTTTGAGGCCGTCTCGCACGTCCGGCAGGGCGCGCCCCACGATGACGGACATCGCGTAGTCGAGATAGCTGCGCTGCATCTCGACCTGGATGTCGACCGGTTCGATCCGGTCACGTGCCGGCGCCTCCAGAGCGGAGTCCGTGCCCTCGGGGGAGTCGGGGTTGTTCGCATCCGCCACGGATGTCGATCCCTTCTACGAAGCTGCTTTGAGCGTGGTTCTCCCGCCCGGACCGTCCCGGGGGGACGGCTCCGGGCGGCACGGACTAGATGTCCAGGAAGCGGACGTCCTTGGCGTTGCGCTGGATGAAGGACCGGCGGGACTCGACGTCCTCACCCATGAGCACGCTGAACATCTCGTCGGCCTGGGCCGCGTCCTCCAGGCTGACCTGGAGCAGGACGCGGTGATCGGGGTCCATCGTGGTGTCCCACAGCTCGTTGGCGTTCATCTCGCCCAGACCCTTGAACCGCTGCACCATGTCGCGCGGGCGCGGGTCCCTCTTGCCCGCGGCGATCCCCTCCTCGATGACGCGGTCGCGCTCGGCGTCGGAGAAGGCGTAGCCGGCGTCGCTGCCCCGCTGGTCCCACTTGATCTTGTACAGCGGCGGCTGGGCGAGGTAGACGTGCCCGGCCTCCACCAGCGGCTTCATGAAGCGGAACAGCAGGGTGAGCAGCAGGGTGCGGATGTGCTGGCCGTCGACGTCGGCGTCGGCCATGAGGATGATCTTGTGGTAGCGCAGTTTCTCCGCGTCGAAGTCCTCGTGGATGCCGGTGCCCAGGGCGGTGATGATCGCCTGGACCTCGGTGTTCTTGAGGATCCGGTCGATCCGGGACTTCTCCACGTTGAGGATCTTGCCGCGGATCGGCAGGATCGCCTGGTGGTGGGGGTCCCGGCCGCCCTTGGCGGAGCCGCCGGCCGAGTCGCCCTCGACGATGTAGAGCTCGCACTTGGCCGGCTCGGTCGACTGGCAGTCGGAGAGCTTGCCCGGCAGGGAGGTGGACTCCAGGAGCGTCTTGCGGCGGGTCAGGTCCCGCGCGTGGCGGGCCGCGATGCGGGCACGCGCCGCCTGGCTGGCCTTGGAGACGATGTCCTTGGCCTCGCCAGGGTTGCGCTCGAACCAGTCGCGCAGGTGCTCGTTGGTGACCTTCTGGACGAAGGACTTGGCCTCGGTGTTGCCGAGCTTGGTCTTGGTCTGGCCCTCGAACTGCGGATCGGCGAGCTTGACCGAGATGATCGCGGTGAGGCCCTCTCGGATGTCGTCGCCGGTGAGGTTGTCCTCCTTCTCCCGCAGCAGCCTCTGCTCACGGGCGTACCGGTTGACCAGGGTGGTCAGCGCCGAGCGGAAGCCCTCCTCGTGGGTGCCGCCCTCCGCCGTGTTGATGGTGTTGGCGAAGGTGTGCACCGACGAGGTGTAGGACTGGTTCCACTGCATCGCGATCTCGGCCGAGATCCCCTCGCCGTCCTCCTCGAAGGAGACGATCGAGGCGTGCGCGGGTTCCTTCTTGTTGTTGATGTGGCGGACGTAGTCCGACAGACCCTCGTCGTAGTGGAAGGTGTTGACGGTGGGGCCGCCGTCGGTGTGCTCGGGCCGCTCGTCGCGGATGGTGATGGACAGCCCCTTGTTGAGGAAGGCCATCTCCTGCATGCGGCGCGCGAGCGTCTCGAACGTGAAGTCCGTGGTCTCGAAGATGCCGCCGTCGGGCCAGAACGTGATCTGGGTGCCGGTCCGCGCGGTCTCCTCCCCCTTGATCAGGTCACCGGTGGGGGCGGTCATCTCGTAGTGCTGACGCCACACGTGTCCGTCGCGGCTGATCTCCACGTCCAGCGCCGTGGACAGCGCGTTGACGACGGAGACGCCCACACCGTGCAGGCCGCCGGAGACGGCGTAGGACTTGCCGTCGAACTTGCCGCCCGCGTGCAGCGTGGTGAGTACGACCTCGACGGCCGGACGTTTCTCCACGGGGTGGAGGTCGGTGGGGATGCCGCGGCCGTTGTCGGCGACACGCACGCCGCCGTCCGCCAACAGGGTCACCTCGATGGCGTCGGCGTGACCCGCCAGCGCCTCGTCGACGGAGTTGTCCACCACCTCGTAGACCAGGTGGTGCAGGCCCCGCTCCCCGGTGGAACCGATGTACATCCCTGGACGCTTGCGTACTGCCTCAAGCCCTTCCAGGACCGTGATTGATCGAGCGTCGTAGGCCAAGTGGGAACACCCTCCTGCTGGGGACGCCTGCCGGCGGCGGCCAGGGGAGAGGGGACGGGGCGCGAAGACGGCGACCGGGCGTGCGCAGGCACGACACCAGGGGGATCACCGCTCACCGTACAGTCCGCCCGCCCATACTCTCCTGGGACGTGACACCGGCTACAGGCATCTGAAGAACCGCTTCCATGATACCCCGCGCGGTGTGACAAAGTGGCATTCGCGGCCCTGTGCCGCCTCACAACGAACGTTCGGGGAGGGAGCCGACTCCCTACACGCGGGCGGCCCCTTACGCAAGTCCCGGCGGCATTCAGTGGCCGTTGGCAGCCATACCCGCCCCGGGAACCGCGCTCAGCGCCGGTGAGGGCCCCGGCGCCGGAAGCCGGGGTTCCTGACGTCGAGGGACACGACCGTCCCCTCACCCAACTCCTCGTTCAGGCGGCGGATCAGGTCCAACGACATCGCCCGGGCGTGGGCCGCCATGGTGGGGGAGTCGGCGACGACCACCAGTTCACCGTCCTCGTAGCTCTCCGGCCGCAGGTGTTCGGCGTTGAACTCGCCGACGATGTCCGCCCAGCGGCCGAACACGCCGCCGATCGCGACCTGCTCCTGCCACCCGTGCTCGATGAGCCAGGTCCGCACCGCGTCGCCGAACAACTGGGGCTCGTTGCGCGACCGGATCCGGCCGCGTCCGCGCCTGCGCGGCATGCCCCTGGGCACCGCCCCGCGCTCGCGGGCCTCGGCCTTGGCCCGGGCCAGGGCCTGGCGGGCCAGGTCGGCGCCGGAGGCCGGGGGCGGGGGCGGGGCGGCGGAGTCCACAGGCTGTGGACCGGCGGGAGTGGGGAGGCCGGGAGTGTGCACAGGCCGTGGGCGACCGTCAGACACGTCCGACCTCCCCTTCCTTCACGGAGAACCGGGCCCCGTCCAGTTCGGCGGGGATGTCGTCGGGCACCGCCGCGGTCACCAGCACCTGCTCGGCACCGCGCACCCCCTCGGCCAGGCGACGGCGGCGCTCGTCGTCCAGTTCGGAGAACACGTCGTCGAGGATCAGGACGGGGTCGTCCCCGTCCGATCTCAGGAGGTCGAACGAGGCCAGCCTGAGCGCCAAGGCGTAGGACCAGGACTCCCCCTGGCTCGCGTAGCCCTTGGCGGGCAGGTCGCCGAGCCTGAGGCGGAGCTCGTCGCGGTGCGGCCCCACGAGGCTGATCCCGCGCTGGAGCTCCCGGTCCCGCGCGCCGACCATCGCAGCGCGCAGGGCATCGGCGAGCCGCGGCCGCTCAGCGGGGGGCTCTGTCCCCTCGGCGACGGCAGAGCAGCGGTAGGAGAGTGCTGCCGGGCCGCCGGTGTCGGTCAGCCCCGCGTAGGCCTCCGCCACGCGCGGCCGGAGATCCTCCACCAGCGCCAGGCGGGCCGCGAGGAGTTCGGCCCCGGCCTCGGCCAGGTGCTCGTCCCACACGTCCAAGGTGCTCAGATCGGGTGTGGAGCGCTGCCGGAAGATCCGCGTCGAGGCCGACTTCAGCAGGGCGTTGCGCTGTTTGAGCACCCGGTCGTAGTCCGAGCGCACACCCGCCATCCGCGGTGCGCGCGCCACCAGGAGGTCGTCGAGGAAGCGGCGCCGCTCCCCGGGGTCGCCCTTGACCAGGGCCAGGTCCTCGGGGGCGAACAGGACGGTGCGCAGGATGCCCAGGACCTCGCGCGGACGCCCCACGGCCGACTGGTTGACGCGGGCGCGGTTGGCGCGTCCGGGGTTGAGTTCGAGGTCCACCACCATGGACCGCTCGTCACGTACGACCTTGGCGCGGATGATCGCCCGCGGCGCCTCCCGCCGGATCAGCGGCGCGTCCGTGGAGACGCGGTGGCTCGCCAGGGAGGCCACGTACCCGACCGCCTCGACGAGATTGGTCTTGCCCTCCCCGTTGGCCCCGACGAACACGCTCACACCGGGGCCGAGTTCCACAAGGGTGTCCGCGTAGGACCGGAAATCGACCAGTTGCAGATGGGAAACGTACATCCGGTCCTCCTCCGGAACGGTCGTCGGGGCGGTGGGGGTGTCCGTCGGGGGCTCGGACGTCAGTCCCGGGAGGCCTTCCGCGGGTCCGGGCCGGACTTGGTGACCGCGTGGCCGCCGAACTGGTTGCGCAGGGCCGCCACCACCTTCATGGCCGGACTGTCGTCCTGGCGGGAGGCGAAGCGGGCGTAGAGCGCGGCGGTGATGGCGGGGGCGGGGACCGCGTGGTCCACGGCCGCCTGCACCGTCCAGCGGCCCTCTCCGGAGTCGTCTGCGTAACCGCGTAGCCCGGACAGGTCCGGGTCCTCCTCCAGGGCGCGGCACAGCAGGTCGAGCAGCCAGGAGCGGACCACGGTACCCTCTCGCCAACTGTCGAACGTGCCCGGGATGTCCTCGACGATGCCGGACGCGGCCATGAGCTCGTAGCCTTCGGCGAAGGACTGCATCATGCCGTACTCGATGCCGTTGTGCACCATCTTGACGAAGTGTCCGGCGCCGACCGCCCCGGCGTGCACGAAGCCGCCGCCCTCGTCGGGGGTGAGGGCCTCGAAGACCGGGCGGACCCGCTCGACGTGCTCGGCCGCCCCGCCGACCATGATCCCGTAGCCGTTGCGGCGTCCCCAGACACCGCCGCTGACGCCGACGTCGAGGTAGCCGATACCCTCGGCGCCGAGTTCCTCGGCGCGGGTCCTGTCGTCCACGTAGTGGGAGTTGCCGCCCTCGACGACGAGGTCGCCCTCGGAGAGCAGCTCGCCGAGCTGGCGGACGGTGGCGGCGGTGGGGTCGCCCGAAGGGACCATCACCCACACGGTGCGCGGCGCGTCGAGCCGGGCCAACAGGTCGGTCAGGCTGTCCACGTCGCGTTCGTCCGAGGCCACGTCGTAGCCGACGACCTCGTGGCCCTTCTCGCGAAGTCGGGCAGCCATGTTGCCGCCCATCTTCCCCAGACCGATCATTCCGAGCTGCATGCCAGTGCTCCCCTTCGCCGCCTGTGGACACGGTGGTGCCGATCGCGTCCGCGGGGTCGTCCGCGGACGCGGTTCCGGTGGACCTCAGTCAATCGAACAGGGGGCTCCTCAGCCGGACAGGCGCACCGGCATGATGAGGTAGCGGTATTCGGGGGCCGCGTCCTCCGAAGCGGGCTTGCCGGTGAGGATCGCCGGCTTGGTCGAGGTGGTGAAGTGCAGTCGCGCGGTGTCGGTGCCGATGGCGCCGAGGCCGTCGAGCAGGAAGCCCGAGTTGAACGCGATCTGGATCTCCTCGCCGTCCAGCTCGGCCTCCAAGACCTCCACGGCCTGGGCGTCCTCGCCGGTTCCGGCCTCCAGGACGAGCCTGCCGGGGCTGAAGGCCAGGCGCAGCGGGGTGTTGCGCTCGGCGACCAGCGACACGCGCTTGACGGCCTCGACGAACTCGCTGCGGCTGACCTCAGCGACGGTGTTGAAGCTGTCCGGCAGCAGGGCCCGGTACTTGGGGAACTCGCCGTCGAGCAGGCGGGTGGTGGTCCGGCGGCCGCCGCCCTCGAAGCCGATCATGCCGTCACCGCTCTCGCCGCTGGACAGGGCCACGGAGACCTCCGCGCCCGAGGTGAGCGACTTGGCGGTGTCGTGCAGGGTCTTGGCGGGGACTAGGGCGACGGCGGACAGCTCGGGGTTCTCCGGCTTCCAGGTGAGCTCGCGCACGGCCAGCCGGTACCGGTCGGTGGAGGCGAGGGTGATGGTCCCCCCCTCGATCTCCACGCGTACACCGGTGAGCATCGGCAGGGTGTCGTCCCGGCCTGCGGCGACGGCAACCTGGCTGACCGCAGCGGCGAAGGCGTCGCTGCCGACCGTGCCGCTCACGCCCGGCATCTCCGGGAGGGTCGGGTAGTCCTCGACCGGCATCGTCGTCAGGGTGAACTTGGCGCTGCCGCAGGTGACGACGGCCTTCGGGCCGTCAGTGGCGATCTCCACAGCCTGTGGAGGCAGGTTCCGGGTGATCTCGGAGAGCAGCTTGCCGGGGACCAGGACGGTTCCGGGCTCCTCGACCTCGACGTCGACCGCGGCCTGGGTGGAGACCTCGTAGTCGAACCCGGAGAGCCGGACCTGCTGGCGGCCCTCGAACTCGCCGACGTCGAGCAGGATGCCGACGAGCACCGGGACCGAGGGGCGTGTCGGGAGTGTGCGCGCGGTCCAGGCGACCGCGTCGGCCAGGATGTCGCGTTCGACCCGGAACTTCACTTTCCGACTCACTTTCCGCACGACCGGTAGGACCGGTCGAAGCCTCAACGTTGCAGCTCGTGGGCGGGTCGGCCGGGGCTCCAGCGGTGGATGCTCCGCCCGTCGGCGGCGGCCCCGGCTCCCGTGGGTCCGCCGCACGGATGCGAGCCGCGGCGGACAAGGGCGAGACCACACGTTACCCGGATTCCTCGGGTGCCGCTGCCAGCCGGCGGACGGGGTGCGGATCGAGGAGTTGTCCACAGTTTTCCCGCGAAGCGGTTTCGAAGCCACAACTGGGTAACTCTAGGTGCGTCGTAGTAGTAGGGCCTGTGGACAGTGTGGATAACCCTTGTTTATGCAGGTCAAGGTGGAGATTTTTATCCACAGGCCCTGTGGATGAGCTTGGGGATAACTCGGCCTGCCTGTGGACGACGGAGAGCGTCCACAACTTATCCACACTCTGTCCACAGCTTCGTCCACAGTTTTCCCCGGGGTTGTCCACAGCCGCTGGGGGTTTCGGTGCGGGGGGTGTGGACCGGCTGTCCACAGGAGTGGCGGAGTTACCCACAGGATCGGAGCGGTTATCCACAGCTTATCCACAGGGTTGTCCACAGATTTTGGGGGTTCCCTGTGGATAACTCGGCCAAAAAAGTCGGCAACTTTTTTTCTGGGCCGAGTACAGACTTCACCAAATCCGGTCGAACCGGTTGTGCACAGGGTTGTCCACAGCCCTTGGTGATGGCTGTGGAAAGAGCAGGTCAAACCACCCTGATCTGCTCTTTCAGGGCGGGGGCGCGGGTCGAGTGGTGGAGGCCGAACCCCGTGCTGTGGAGGGAACGGGGGCCGCTCGGTGGCGGGACGGGGCACCGCGGCGTCCTTGCACAGGGTGGGGACTCCGCCGGAGCAGCCTGTGGATAACCCTGGCGGTCCGGAAACGGCCGGGGGCGGTCCGCTACGGCGGACCGCCCCCGGAGGCCTCTTGAAAGGGAGGGGCGTCACGAGAGAGAGGGCTGGTCCTTGATCCTGCTCGTGAGCTCGTGCACCTGGTTGTAGATGGACCGGCGCTCGGCCATGAGGGCCCGCACCTTCCTGTCGGCGTGCATCACCGTGGTGTGGTCCCGGCCGAACTGCTGCCCGATCTTGGGCAGGGAGAGGTCGGTGAGCTCCCGGCAGAGGTACATGGCGATCTGCCGGGCGGTCACCAGCACACGGGAGCGCGAGGTCCCGCACAGGTCCTCCACGGTCAGGCCGAAGTAGGCGGCCGTCTGGGACATGATCGCCCCAGCCGTGACCTCGGGGACCTCGGTACTGGGCACCAGGTCCCGCAGCACCTGGCTGGTGAGGTCCAGGTCCACCGATTGCCGGTTGAGGCTGGCGAACGCGGTGACGCGGATCAGCGCGCCCTCCAGTTCGCGGATGTTGGTGGAGATCTTGCTCGCTATGAACTCCAGGACCTCGGGAGGTGCGGCCAGCCCCTCCTGGGCGGCCTTCTTCCTGAGGATGGCGATCCGCGTCTCCAGCTCCGGCGGCTGGACGTCCGTGAGCAGCCCCCACTCGAACCGGCTGCGCATCCGATCCTCCAGGGTGGTCAGTTGCTTGGGCGGCCGGTCACTGGAGATGACGATCTGCTTGTCGGAGTTGTGGAGGGTGTTGAAGGTGTGGAAGAACTCCTCCTGCGTCTGCTCCTTGTTCTCCAGGAACTGGATGTCGTCCACCAGGAGCACGTCGATGTCGCGGTACCGGCGGCGGAACCCGTCCGCCTTGCCGTCCCGGATCGAGTTGATGAACTCGTTGGTGAACTCCTCGGAGCTGACATAGCGCACCCGCGACCCCTCGTAGAGCCGGTGCGTGTAGTGGCCGATGGCGTGCAGCAGGTGCGTCTTGCCCAGGCCGGAGTCCCCGTGGATGAACAGTGGGTTGTAGGCCTTGGCGGGTGCCTCCGCCGCCGCGACCGAGGCCGCGTGGGCGAACCGGTTGCTGGAACCGATCACGAAGGTGTCGAAGGTGTACTTCGGGTTCAGCCTGGCGTGCTCTCCCGGGGGCGCCTCGGCGGACCGCCCGGGCGGGGATCCCTCGGGGTCCCCGCCCACGTCGGGTGAGAACCCCTCCTGCCCCTCCGGCGGCTCGGCGCCGTCCTCGGTGGTGGTCCCGGCGCCTTCGACGCCCTCTGCGGACGCGGGGGCCTCCGGCGGGTTCTCCGTCCCCGGTTCCCAGAGGCCGGAAGCCTCGTGTCCGCCGTCGGCCTCAGGAGGACCGGGCCACGCACCGCCGGACGCCTGGTCGTCCGGCTCTGGAGGCCGGGCGTGCTGTCCGGTGGGCGCGGGGAGGCCGGAGGGCGAGGGCGATCCGGCATGCGCTCCGTAGGGCCCCTGGGAGGAGGGGAGCGAGGGGGACGGGGTGGGCGGCGGGGTCGGTACGGCGGTGGGATCGACCGTCACCGCGACCCGGACGTCCCGGCCCAGGTGAGCGGAGAGCGCCCGGTTGATCGCCGGGTAGAGCCGGGTCTCCAGCACCTTCTTGGTGAACTCGTTGGGTGCCGCGATGAGCGCCGTGTCCTCGATCAGGCCCAGTGGACGGGTCTGCGGGAGCCAGGCGCGCTGGTGCGCGGGCAGGGAGTCGTTGTCGAGCCCGTCCAGCACGCTGGACCAGACCATTGCGAGGTTGACCTGTGCGTCAGCCAAGGTGACCTGCCACGGTTGCTGTCCCTTCGGTGCGGATCTGTTCGGTACGGATAAGGGGCGTGTGGGACGGGGGAGACCCGGTTCGTGCGGTGTTGTGGACCAACCCTCATTGTCCTCCCTCCCGGCGGTGGCGGGGGTGGGAGGACCTGTGGACGGCCGGTGCGGCGGAGCCGTGCCGGCCTGTGGACAACCTCACCCGGAGCCACAGGCCGGGAGGGGTGCCTACCTTCCGGTATCCACAGGAAGAGCGCTCTGTCCACAGGTTGTGCACAGGTTTATCCACAGGATGCCAGACGGGTGTGCACAGTGCGGAGTTATCCACAAATCCCTGTTCACAGGCTGTGTAAACCGAAATCTCCTGGGGGTTGCGTCCGTGGTTCGGCCGCTGGAGACAAGTTATCCACAGGCTGAGGTTATCCACAGGAAGGGTGTGCGTGTGGAGGAATCCCGGCCTGTGGACAACTCACCGTCCACAGGCTGCGGGGGCGCGTGGGACACGTGGCGGGCCGGGAAACGCCCACGCGGCCGCCGTGGAGCGCGACCGGAGACGGACCCTGATTTGACCCGGGTCTGGCCCCGCCGTATCTTCTTTATGCTGTGGCCGTGGATCCGCCTGCGCCTGTGACCTTCATGACGGCGCGCCCCGGCCCACGCACCGTGAGGCCCCGTATATCCTTGGGGGTCTGCCGCACGAGAATTCCCTGACACGCCCCTGGAGCCAGCAGTGAGCAAGCGTACGTACCAGCCGAACAACCGGCGTCGCGCGAAGGTCCACGGCTTCCGGCTGCGCATGCGTACGCGCGCCGGTCGCGCCATCATCGCCTCGCGCCGCCGCAAGGGGCGCTCCGCGCTGACCGTGAGCCACTAGGCCACGCTCAGCCTCCAGCCTTCGGGACCGGTCCGGCCTTCACGCCGGCCGGTCCCTTTGTCGTGGAACGAGCCGGGGTCCGAGGGAGTGCCGATGCTGTCGCCGCAGAACCGGATGCGCCGTAGCGCCGAGTTCGGTTCCGTCATGCGCTCGGGGCGCCGCTCCTCGCGCGGCGCCGTGGGTGTGGTCTACCTGCCCCCGCCCGAAGACACCCCCCGGGATCGGGCCGAGCCGCCGCGTGTCGGCTTCGTGGTGAGCAAGGCCGTGGGCAACGCGGTGGTCCGCAAGCGCGTCCAGCGCCGGCTCCGGCACGTGGTCCGCGATCGATTGGGTGTTCTGCCAGACGGTAGCCTTCTGGTGGTGCGTGCCAAACCCATCGCTGCCACCACACGGCAGTCGGAACTGGACGCGCAGCTCGACAGTGCGATCGCCGCGGCCATGCGGCCCCGTGGGACGTCCCGCCGTCGGCGGGGCCGAGGCGGATCGCGTCCCCCGGCGGTCAGACCGACGGGGAATCAGACAGTGGGGGAGCACTGCCCGGACGAGGGCGGGGAACGGTGGACGGGGCGATGACGGAGCGCGGAACGACGTTCCTGGCACAGGTGCTGATCCTGCCGATCCGCTTCTACCAGCGCTTCATCAGCCCGCTCTTCCCGCCGGTCTGCCGCTTCTATCCGTCGTGCAGTGCGTACGCCGTCGAGGCGCTCCGCGTGCACGGTGCCCTGCGGGGGTTGTGGCTGGGAGCCAGGCGCATCGCCCGCTGCCATCCCTTCAACCCGGGGGGTCTCGATCCGGTGCCGCCGCCTCGCGGGAGGCGGGGCACCGTGTCCCCGGACCCCGCGGACGGGGGCGCCGCTCCCGGGGACCAGTAGCCGAACCGAATCACCTAGGAGTTGGCCGGTGCTCGACTGGCTTTACAACATCGTCGGCCACGTGTTGGCCTGGATCCACTCGGGTCTGTCCCTCACCGGTCTGGACCCTGACAGCGGCTGGGCCTGGGGCCTGTCCATCGTCCTGCTCACCGTGCTCATGCGGCTCCTCATGGTCCCGCTGTTCGTCAAGCAGATGAGCACGCAGCGCAAGATGCAGGACCTCCAGCCCAAGATCGCCAAGCTCCGCGAGCGCTACAAGCACGACAAGGAGCGCTTGAGCCAGGAGTCCATGAAGCTCTACCAGGAGAGCGGCACCAACCCGATCATGGGCTGCCTGCCGCTCCTCCTGCAGATGCCGGTCTTCTTCGCTCTGTTCAGCGTCCTGCGCAGCGTGGCCGAGGGCAACGCCCAGTACGGCTTCTCCCAGGAACTGGCCGACAGCGCCCGCCAGGCGCTCATCTTCCAGGCGCCGATCGCCGCCCAGTTCAACAGCAGCACCGATGAACTGATCGCGCTGGGGGCCACCAGCCCCATCCTGGCCAAGGTCGTCATCGCGATCGCCTGTGTGATCATGGGGACCACGACCTTCCTCAGTATGCGCCAGAGCATCAGTCGGAGCACGGCACAGATGCCGGACAACCCGATGATGCAGTCGCAGAAGATCATGATGTACATCGCGCCGCTCTTCGGCCTCTTCGGTCTGGCGATGCCGGTCGGTGTCCTCGTCTACTGGGTCACGTCCAACGTCTGGACGATGGGGCAGCAGCACTTCCTGTACAAGAACAACCCCGCACCGGGGTCGGGGGACGACAAGGGCAAGGGTGCCCCCTCGTCGGGCGGCCCCTCCGGTGGTCCAGCCAAGGGGATGCTCGGCCGGAAGAAGGCGGTTGAATCCGCGCCGGAGCCGAAGGAACAGCCTAAGATCGAACGCAAGCAGCCGAAGAGGCAGCCGCGCTCCAAGCGCGGTAGCGGCTCCGACTAGAAGCCGTTTTTTGACCTCGATGCCGGGCCACAGAGGGTCGGCTCGGGCGCCCACGGGACCGGCGGAGGTCCAAAGAACACTGCACGTCGGCCGCCGGAGATCTTGTGGCGGGTGCGCAGGCGATACGGCCCCTGAGGCGTACGAAGGCCGGGGCGTACATGGTGAGGAGACGGGAACGCTGTGGGACGTAGCGAGGAAGAGAGCGGTGGAGTAGCGGTGGCTGAGGCGCCCGACCCCGGAGTCGACATCGAAGCCCTGGAGAACGAGGGCGACATCGCCGCGGACTACATCGAGGGACTCCTCGACATCGCGGACTTCGACGGTGATATCGACATGGACGTCGAGGGTGACCGCGCGCTCGTCTCCGTCGTCGGGGCGACGCTGGACGAGCTCATCGGTGACGACGGCGAGGTCCTGGAGGCGCTCCAGGAACTGACCCGCCTGGCCGTGCACCGGGCGACGGGTGAGCGCAGTCGGCTGATGCTCGACATCGGCGGCTACCGGGAGGGGCGCCGCAAGGTGCTCGCCGAGGTCGGTGCGGAGGCTGCGGCCAAGGTGAAGAAGACCGGCGAGGTCTACCCGTTGGAGCCGATGACGCCGTTCGAGCGCAAGGTGGTGCACGACGCCGTCGCCCAGGCCGGGTTGCGCAGCGAGTCGGAGGGCGAGGAGCCCTACCGCTACGTGGTGGTGCACCCGGCCGAATAGCCGAATGGATGGTCGCTCCCGGGGGTGGTGTTTCACGTGAAACACCACCCCCGTTTCGTGTCCCCGGGGCCTTCCTCGCCTTCTGTCGCCGTGTGGGCACCCCCGTTTCGAGGGGCTGGTCCTGGGAAAACATCGGCGGGGCGCTGGTGGTGAATCGTGGCACGGCGTGGGCACCGAGGATGTTTCACGTGAAACCATGGTGCTCCCCGGCCATAGGATCGTGTGGGGGACCAGCCCGATCATGGAAGTGACGATGGACGAGTTCCGACAGGTGGTGACCGATGACCTCGGGCGCTGATGAGCGCGGAGCCGCGCCGCCCGCCCCACCGGGCGCGGCGGAGGCGGTCTTCGGCGAGGCGATGCCGAAGGTGCGGCGCTACGCCGAGCTGCTGGCCGACGACGGTGTCCGGCGGGGACTGATCGGACCACGCGAGGTTCCTCGCCTCTGGGAGCGGCACCTGATGAACTGTGCCGTGGTGGAGGAACTGCTCCCGGAGGGCGCTCACGTGGTGGACGTCGGCTCCGGTGCCGGACTTCCCGGTCTGGTGCTGGCCCTGGTTCGCCCCGATCTCAAGGTGACCCTTCTGGAGCCCCTCCTGCGGCGGACGGTCTTCCTGGAGGAAGCGGTACAGGTCCTCGATCTGTCCAATGTCGAGGTGCGGCGGGGGCGTGCGGAGGAGGTCCATGGTGAGCTCCACACCGATTTCGTGACCGCGCGCGCCGTGGCTCCGCTGTCCCGCCTGGCCGGGTGGGCCCTGCCCCTGCTGCGCAAGAACGGCAGCCTGCTGGCGCTCAAGGGGGAGCAGGCGGAGGCCGAACTCGCTGCTTCCCAGGACGATGTTTTGAAATTGCGCCCTAGCGTGAGCGATGTGATCCGCGTGGGGCGGGGTAAAGTCGAACCCGCTACCACGGTCGTTCGCGTCACGGTGACATCCGACGGTGGTCCGCCCCTGTCCGCAGGAACCCGGAAGGCACGGGGCGGCAAGAAGAAGCGCGGACGGAAGAGGTGAACTCATTCGTGCCCCAGAACCCGACCGACTACGACGGTGTTTCACGTGAAACATCCGCGGGTGCGCACGGCGACCTGCTGGATGTTTCACGTGAAACGGCCCCCCGCGACCCCCAGGGTCATGTTTCACGTGAAACATGGAGCGGCGAAGCGCCCGCCCCGGCCGACTCCGCTGGAGTTCCCGACACCCCCCTCGCACGTGCCGCCCAGGCAGCCATGGCCGCTCGCGGCCACGGCGGCTCCTGGCCCCGCCCTGAGTCCTGCCGGGTGATCGGCGTCGCCAACCAGAAGGGCGGCGTCGGCAAGACCACGACGACCGTCAACATCGCGGCGGCGCTGGCGATGCACGGACAGCGCGTCCTGGTGATCGACCTCGACCCCCAGGGAAACGCTTCCACCGCCCTCGGTGCCGAACGGGACAACCAGTCCCGTTCCATCTACCACTGTCTGGTGGAGGACGAGGAGATCCGCAAGCTCGCGCAGCCGGTGCCGGACATCCCCAACCTGTGGTGCGCTCCGGCGACCATCGACCTCGCCGGAGCGGAGATCGAACTCGTGTCGCTCGTGGCACGTGAGGCGCGGCTCAAGCGCGCCATCGACGCCTACGACACCTCCGAGCTCGACTACATCTTCATCGACTGCCCGCCGTCGCTCGGCCTGCTCACCGTCAACGCGATGGTGGCGTGCGACGAGGTCATGATCCCGATCCAGTGCGAGTACTACGCGCTGGAGGGGCTGGGCCAGTTGCTCAACAACGTCAACCTGGTCCAGGCCCATCTGAACACCGGGCTGAAGATCAGCACGATCCTGCTGACGATGTACGACGGCCGGACCCGGCTCTCCCAGCAGGTCTCCGAGGAGGTGCGCTCGCACTTCGGCGACCTCGTCCTGGAGACGCTGGTGCCCCGCAGCGTCCGCGTCTCCGAGGCGCCCAGCTACGGGCAGTCGGTGATGACCTACGACCCGGGGTCCACTGGGGCGGCCGCCTACCTCGAAGCCGCCCGGGAGATGGCCCACAGGGCTCCGGGGACGGGTCGCTGACGCAAGGGGTGCCCCGGGGGCGGGGTGTTGACGCAAGGAGGAGGGAGTTGCCGGTGAGCCAGCAGCGGCGCGGACTCGGTAAGGGGCTGGGTGCGCTCATCCCGCAGGGACCGGGGCCGGGGGCCGGAGTGGCCTCCGTACCGACGGAGAGCGCTCCGGAGCGGAGTGTTCCGGGGGCGGTGTCGACGCCACGTGAACCGGAGCGGGTCCCGGAGCCTGACCGCGGTCCGGGTCCGGCGGAGCTGCCCGACGGGACGTACCTGGAGGAGGTCGAGCTCGGGTCGATCACCCCGAACCCGCGCCAGCCCAGGATCAACTTCGACGAGGAGGCCTTGGAGGAGCTGCGCGACTCGATCAGCGAGGTCGGCCTCCTCCAGCCCGTCGTGGTCCGCAGGATCGCGGGCGCGGACGGCTCCCCGAACTACGAGCTGATCATGGGGGAGCGGCGCTGGCGTGCGAGCAAGGAGGCCGGCCTCGACCGGATCCCGGCCATCGTCCGCAGCACATCCGACGACGACCTGCTCCGTGACGCCCTTCTGGAGAACCTGCACCGTCAGGAACTCGATCCCCTGGAGGAGGCCGCCGCCTACCAGCAGTTGCTGGACGACTTCGGCGCCACTCATGGGGAGTTGGCGCAGCGGCTCGGCAAGTCCCGCTCGCACATCACCAACACGCTGCGCCTGCTCGGCCTGCCACCCCAGGTGCAGACGCGGGTGGCGGCGCGGGTCCTCAGCGCCGGGCACGCTCGGGCGCTGTGCGGTCTGAAGGACTCCGACCTCCAGGAGCGTTTCGCCAAACGGGTGGTGGAGGAGGGGCTCTCCGTCCGTTCCCTGGAGGAGATGATCGCTCTCCGGGAGACACCGGACGACGAGCGTCCCCGCCGGAAGACGGCGCGTTCCCTCCCCCCGCCGCACGTGGAGGAGTGGGCGAGCCGTCTCGCCGACCGGCTGGACACCACCGTGAAGGTGGACGTCGGTCGGAAGAAGGGCAAGCTCGTGGTGGAGTTCGCCTCGATCGAGGACCTGGAGCGGATCATCGACCAGATGGAGTCCCAGAACACCTGACATGCCCCACATGCCCGCGTGCGGCCGGGCGGGGTGCGGGGGATACGTCCGGGGTGCCGGGGACGACGGAGGGCCCCCAGATCGACGCTGGGGGCCCTCCGGGAGGCTCGTCCGCCAGTCGGGGCGGATCCGGTCACAGGAACTCGGCGAGCTTCTCCTCCAGCTTGCGCTTGGGCTGGGCGCCGATGATCTGCTGGACGACCTCGCCGCCCTTGTAGACGTTCATCGTCGGCAGGGACATGACGTTGTACTGCCGGGGCGTCTCCGGGTTCTGGTCGGTGTTGAGCTTGACGATCTCGATCTTGTCCCCGTGCTCCTCGGCGATCTTCTCCAGGATGGGGGAGAGCTGCTTGCACGGGCCGCACCAGTCGGCCCAGAAGTCCACCAGGACGGGCTTGTCGTTGGAGAGCACCTCGTCCTTGAACGTGGCGTCGGTGACGGTCTTGACGGTCATGATTCTCCTTGGTCGGCGAAACCGGGACGTGCGTGGTGGGGTGTTCAGTTGCCCATGTCGGCGAGGAAGCGCTCCGCGTCCAGGGAGGCGGAGCAGCCGGTCCCGGCGGCGGTGATCGCCTGGCGGTACTGGTGGTCGACCACGTCGCCGCAGGCGAAGACACCCGGCAGGTTGGTGCGGGTGGAGGGGGAGTCGACCTTCACGTAGCCCTCCTCGTCCAGTTCGACCTGCTTGTCGAAGAGCTCCACGCGCGGGTCGTGGCCGATGGCGACGAACAGGCCGGTGACGTCCAGGGTGCTGGTCTCCTCGCTCTGGTTGTTCAGCACCTTCAGGCCGGTGACGCGCTCCTCACCGAGCACCTCCAGGACCTCGGTGTTCCACAGGAACGAGATCTTCTCGTTGGCCTGGGCCCGCTCGGCCATGATCTTGCTGGCGCGCAGCTCGTCGCGGCGGTGGACGACGGTGACGGACTTGGCGAAGCGGGTGAGGAAGAGCGCCTCCTCCATCGCGGTGTCGCCGCCACCCACGACGGCGATGTCCTGGTCGCGGAAGAAGAAGCCGTCGCAGGTGGCGCACCAGGAGGTGCCGCGGCCGGACAGCTCCTTCTCGCCGGGGACGCCGAGCTCGCGGTAGCCGGAGCCGGTCGCCAGGATCACGGTGTGGGCGAGGAAGGTCTCACCGCCGGCGGAGACCTCCTTGACCGGCTTGGCCAGATCCACCTCGGTGACGTCCTCGGGCACCAGTTCGGCGCCGAAGCGCTCGGCCTGCTTGCGCAGGTTGTCCATGAGGTCGGGGCCCATGATGCCGTCGGGGAAACCCGGGAAGTTCTCGACGTCGGTGGTGTTCATCAGGGCACCGCCCGCGGTGATGGAGCCCTCGAACACGAGCGGGCGCAGTTCGGCGCGCGCGGCGTAGACGGCCGCCGTGTAGCCCGCCGGTCCCGAACCGATGATGATGACATTGCGGACGTCGCTCACGCTGGTAGGCCCTTCACACAGTCGCTTCCGCGGCCACGGGCGTGGCCCCGGGGGAAGTCGGTTAGCTACAACCGATGGTAGGCGCACCGCTATTCCCGGAGGGACGCCGGTGCGACGGGGGTGAGAGGGCGGTCGCCGGTCAGGGCGCCGGGACGGTGGTGGAGGCCAGGACGTCGGGCGCGGCCTCGTCGCTTCCGGAGCAGGGGGGGACGACGTGGACGCCGACCCGCGTGCCCTCGGTGGTGTAGAACACCCAGACGGGCTCGGAGGCGGAACGGTAGTGGGCGTCGTCCACCAGGGTCACGTGGAGCCCGAGCGAGGCCTCGAACCGCTCGATACAGCGCGCGACGGCGGGGGCCGTCGCCTGTCCCAGCGGGTCCGCTCCGGAGGATGCCGACTCCAGGACGCGGACGGCCTGCTCGTCGAGTCCGGCGTCGGTGTAGACGGTCCCGCTGTTCACCAAGTCCGCCTCGTAGGCCTGGGCCGCTTCCGGCGCGGCCTCTCCCGCACCGTCGGAGAAGGGCACCGCGGTGGACACGCCGCTCTCACTGTGGGAGAGGGCGCCGTTGAGGACCGCCGCACCGCCGCCGACCACGAAGACCGCCGCGGCGGCCGCGGCGACCAGGTGGGGCAGGCCGGGGGAGAATCGCCGTCGGCGGGCCCGGGCCAGGGGCGTCACCGGGAGACCGGTGTCGACCGCCGCGTGCGTGTCGGCACCGGTGCCCGGCTCTGCCGAGCGTTCCCGGGCGGCTTCGGCGATGCGCTGGTCGAGGAGGTCGGCGACGTCGCGCGGTAGCTCCGGGGCGGGTACGGCCGCCAGGACACGGGAGACCCCCGAGAGCTGTTCCAGGGTCTGGGCACAGGTGGCGCAGGTTTCGGTGTGGGCGGTGACAGTGCGTTCCTCGTCGGCTTCCAGCAGACCTTCGGCGAGGAAGGCGAGTGCCTCCGCGTCAGGGTGAGACGTCACGATGGGTTGGCACCTCCTCTCCCTGATGTGACGTCCGGGGCTGACACAGGGTTCCTGAGATGGGCGAGCGAGGGAAGAAGTTTCGCGCGACCTCGCGCACATCTGCTCTTCACCGTTCCCGGAGCCACCTCCAGGATGCCGGCGGCCTCCTCGACGCGGTACCCGAGCATGTCCACGAGGGTCAGGGCCATGCGCTGCTCCAGGGGGAGCGTGTCGAGCGCGGCCTCGACGTCGAGGCGGGACTCGGTCCGCGAGGCGTGGTCGGGTGCCCCGCCCATCCGGCCGAGCCGCTCGTTGGACATCACGTCCAGTGTCTCGTCCTCGGTGGGGGTGGCCGGGCGGACCTTGCGGCGGCGCAGGCGGTCGTGGCAGGCGTTGACCACGATCCTGTGCAGCCAGGTGCTCACCTGGGCCTCGCCCCGGAAGCGGCCGGCGGCGCGGAACGCGGACAGGAAAGCGTCCTGGAGGGCGTCGGAGGCCTCTTCAGGGTCGCCCATCATCCGGACGGAGACAGCCCACAGGCGCTCACGGTGACGGGTCACCAGGACCCCGAAGGCCTGGTCGTCGCCCTGAGCGTGTCTGGTCAACAGCTCCCCGTCGGGAAGCTCCTGGACCGCGTCCATCAGCTCCGATCCGTTGCTCGCTATCCGGCGCCCAGAATCTCGATCTCGGTGAGTGCCGCGCGGTACTTGTCCCCGTCCATGGGGGGCTGGGTGAACCAGACGAGGACGTACCGGCCGGTGGCCCCGCCCTCGATCGTAACGGTGTTGCCCGGGCCGCTGGCGGTCGCCTCCGCGGCAACGGGCAGGGCGGCGTCCAGGCTCGCCTGGTCGGTGACGGAGGCCGGGTCGTCACCCACGCGGATCTGGACGGGGTAGTCGTTGGAGGGCGTGCTCAGGACCACTTCGCGGACCTCCTGGCTGGAGCCGAGGTCGACGATCAGGCCGACACCGGGCTTGCCGAGGTCCGCCAGGGGGTCGTCGTAGCCCTCGGAGTTCCATGGCTCGCCCGAGTCCTCGCCGTCGATGGCGCGCACGGCGTTGTCCCCGTGCTCGGATCCGTCCCCGAACGGGTCGAAGCCGTCGGCGCCCGCGGGCGTGAGCGCTTGCAGCTCTGGGCCGTCGGAGGCCTCGGGGCTCTGGTCGGCGTCTGGCTGTTCGCCGCCGCCGGGACGCATCTCGGTACCGATGATCCACGCGCCGACGACCACCACGAGGAAGACGGCCGCGGCGACCACACCGGTGACGATCTTCCTCACGGGGTCCTGCGACCGCTCGGGACGCGCCTGGGCCCGTGCCTGGGGGCGGCGCTCCGCGGCACGGGGGCCGGAGGCGGCCCTGGCGGAGCGGCGGGGGCCGGATTCGAGCTCACCGGTGCGCCGGGAGGTACCGGGTTCGGGCTCGGGGATGGCCTCGGTGGGGGTGGCGGGCAGCGGAATGAACCGCGGCACGTCGGCCATCGCGGCGGAGAACTCCGCGGGCGAGGCGATCGGTGGTCCGGGCACCAGTTGCCCGGCCAGGTAGGGCATCGCCGCGCGTGTGGTGATGGACGCCAGGGGTTCGGTGGCGTTGGGGGTGATCTGCTCGGGCTGGTAGGGGCCTCCGGGGCCCTCGGGGGCGGCGGGCAGTCCGTCGCGGGCGCCGCCCGGCCAGTACCCGGTGAGGGCGGCGTAGAGGAGGTTTCCCAGCCCCTGGGCGTCGGCGGCGGCGGGGTTGGCCGCCTGTGCGCCCACCAGTGCGGCGTCCACACCGATGCCGGTGACCTTGACCGCGCCGCCGCTGCTCCACATGAGTTTGCCGGGGCTCAGGCACAGGTGGTACAGGCCGCCGGCGTGGGCGGCGGCGATGGCCTCGGCGGCCTCGGCCACCAGGCCGGCCGCGCGTTCGGGTTCCAGGGGGCCCTGGGCGATGAGGTCGGCGAGGGAGGAGCCGATGACCCACTCCTCCACGACGTAGGGGAGGGGGGCGGTGTCGTCGGCGTCGAAGACCTGGGTGACGCGGGCGTCCGGGATCCGGCTGGTGGCCCGGGCGGCCCGGACGACCTCCGAGGCGCGGGGGAAGCCCGGCTGGAAGGTCCATACGCCGACGGGGCGCGCGAGTGTCTCGTCGGTGGCCTTCCAACGGGTGGCCCCGCTGGTCTCGCTCACCACGTGGTCGAGACGGTAGCGGTCGGCCAGCTTCGCCCCGGGTTCGATCATGTAGGTGCTCATGATGGGAGTGACGGGAGCCAGTGCCGAGGGTTCACGTCCGTGTCCCCTCCGCCGCGGCGGGTGCGGCGGATCGCGGGGGAGAGGTGCCGTGAGGGGGTGTCGGCCCTGTGTGCTGTCCCCAGCCTCCCTTCGGGCAGCTCGGATGAGAGTTCAATGGAGCAGTGCCTGTCCATGCTAGGACGCTTGAACAGCAACTTTGGAGGAGATGAGGTCACTGTTCACTTTCTCTTCCATACAGGTGATCGTCGGCTCAAGGTCGTCCGTTCGCGGTGATCAGCGGCGTCGCAGTCGAGTGGTGATCATATCGAGCATAGATGTGACTTCTGTCACATTAAGGATTCTTGATGTGAGGACGAACAGTACGCCACCGCCCACACCCCCGGCCGCCACCGAGGCGAGGGTCGGCCACACGTCACCGGGGAACCCGGAGAAGGCGTGGACCATCGCCCACCCGAACAGCGCCGAGGGCAGAGAGGCCAGGAACAGCCTGGACAGGGCCCGTGCCGTGCGGCGCCCGTCCAGGCCGTTGAGACGCCGGTGCAGCAGCCACCACATGATGACCGAGCCGACGATGTAGTAGAGGCCGTAGGGCACCGGCAGCCACACCACGACGTCCTGCGGCGGCAGCAGGAACAGCAGGGCCACCGCCGTCACCGCGTGGACGAGTTCCGAGGGGATCGCCACCAGGGCAGGGGTGCGGGTGTCGCCCAGGGCGTAGAACACGCGCATCTGGAGTTGGAACAGCGTGAAGGGGACCAGCATCACCACGAACACCATGAGGATGCGCCCGATGGCCTGCGCGTCGGCGGTGCTCGTACTGCCCTGCGCGTAGATCATCACGCAGAAAGGGACGGCGAAGACGAACATCGCCACCGAGATGGGGACGATCAGCACCGACGACAGCCTGAAGCCCCGGGAGAAGTCCGACCGCACCTGATCCTTGCGCCCTGCCGCCACGTGCGCGCTCATGCGGGGCAGCAGCGCCGTGATCACCGACACGGCGATGATCGCGTACGGCAGTTGGAACAGCATCGACGCGAACTTGTAGGCGGCGATGCCCGAGCCCGTCTCGAAGCCGAGCCCGGCCGCCGCCGCGCCCGCCCGGGTGGCCACGTTGGTGGAGACCAGGGCGCCGGCCTGGGCCACGACGATGTAGAGCATCATCCACGTGGCTGCGCCGGCGGCCTCGCCCAGCCCCGCGCCCCGCAGGTCCAGGCGCGGACGCCAGCGGAAGCCCGCGGCGGCCAGCGCCCAGAGCAGTACCACGGCCTGCACGACCTGTCCCAGGGCGGTGCCCAGCCCCAGGAGCATGAGCATCCCCGGTTCGGCGAGCAGGCCCTCGGGGGTGGGGTCGGCGACGGTGAGGGACAGGAACCACCCGCAGACCGCGATGATGACGAGGTTGTTGAGCACCGGGGCCCACATCGGGGCGCCGAACCGGTTGCGGGCGTTGAGCATGGCGCTCGCGATCCCGCTCGCCCCGATGAAGAAGATCTGGAGCACCAGGTAGCGGGCGAGGATGACCGACACCTCGAACTGGGCGCCCTCGAACCCTCCCGCGTAGATCCGGATGAACCACTCGGCGAGCAGGACCGACAGGACCGTGATCGCCAGGAGGGCGGCCAGCATGAGGGTGAACAGGCGCTGCTCGGTCCGCTCGCCGCCGTCGGCGTCCCGCTTGCGCCGCTTCACCAGGAAGGGCACGAACACACTGGACAGCAGTCCGCCGATGAGCAGGTCGTAGACCATGTACGGGACCATGCCCGCGGTCTGGTAGGCGTCGCCCAGCAACTGGGTGCCGATGGCCGCGGCGATGAGGACCGTGCGGACGAACCCCGTCGCGCGGGAGACCACCGTGCCCAGCGCCATGACGGCGCTGGACCTGGCGATGTTGCCCGGCGCGGTGTGGGAGGTGCCGCCGATCTCGTCGCCGTCCTCCAGGCCCGCGCGGTCGGCGGTTCCCGCGTCGCCGATGTCGCTGGGGTCCCGGACCGTCGTCAGCCCGGTCTCGGGGACGGTGTCCGGTTCGGAGCGCTCCAGGCGGTCGAGCACGTCGTCTGGCATGACCAGCGTGTGCCGGGTCCGCCTGTCCCTCGGTGCGGAGCCGGGGGGCCGTTCTCTCTCGTCCTCGTCATGGGTGGACACGGTCGGGCCGTCCTTGTCTCGGGGGGCGGGGCATCCTTCGAACGCGGTGCCGCACCGCAGCGGGTCGGTTCGGGCGCCCACGGGTTCGGCGGTCGTCCGTCGGGGGCGGTGGCGGTTACCGGCGCAGTCGGCCGCGGACGAGCTCCACCGCCGCGGTCAGCTCCGGAACGCGCAGCAGCTTGGCCGTCACCAGGTACAGCAGCACGCCCAGGAGGCACCCGGCGGCCGGAGCGCCGATGTAGGTGAGCAGGCCCGGACCGACGTGGGCGTCGAAGAGCCAGAGCACCCCGAACCCGGCCGCGACGCTGGGGACGACGGCCGCGTGCAGGCGAAGCAGCGTGCCGAGGGCGTGCTTGCCGTCGAGTCCGCCCAGGCGGCGGCTGAGCACGTTCCCGGCGATGGTCAGGCCGGACAGGAAGGAGACCATGAAGCCGGCGGCCACGCCGACGACCACCTTCTCCGGCGGCAGCAGCAGGTAGGAGACGGCGGCCAGCACTCCGTGCACGGCCAGGTTGGCGATGGCGATCAGTGCCACGGTGCGGGTGTCGCCCAGCGCGAAGAAGACCCGCAGCATGAGCTGGAAGACGGTGAAGGGCACCAGGCCCAGCGCCATGACCGCGAGGATCTGGCCGATGTTGGCGGCGTCGGGCTCCGAGATCGAGCCGCGTGCGAAGGCCAGGATGGCCAGCGGTTCGGCGAACAGCGCGACCGCGAACGCCGTCGGCACCAGGATGAAGGCGGAGACCCGCAGCGTGCGGGAGAACCCGGCGCGCACCGCCGCCCAGTTCCGGTCCTCGGCGTCCGCGCTCATCCGGGGCAGCAGGACGGTGATCAGCGAGACCGCGATGATGGCGTACGGCAGTTGGAAGAGCTGGTAGGAGAGGTTGTAGGCGGTGATACCGGCACCGACGTCGTGCCCGGCCTCCAGGGCGGCGACGTTGGCGGCGTTGGCGATGTTGGTGGTGATCCACAGCCCGGCCTGGGTGAGGAGCGTGTAGAGCATCATCCAGCCCGCGGTGCGCACCGCCTCGCCCAGCCCGCTGCCGCGCAGGTCCATGCGGGGGCGCCACCGGTAGCCGGAGCGGCGCAGCGCCACGAACAGCACCAGGGCCTGGAGCGCCATGCCCGCGGCGGTGCCCGCGCCCAGCAGCGTCAGGTAGGC
This sequence comes from Nocardiopsis sp. LOL_012, assembly GCF_048060475.1. NCBI lineage: Bacteria > Bacillati > Actinomycetota > Actinomycetes > Streptosporangiales > Nocardiopsidaceae > Nocardiopsis > Nocardiopsis sp. LOL_012. The sequence continues at coordinate 107,820 of NZ_JBHMIV010000005.1, forward strand.
GTGGTCCACGGGCGGTTCCTGCCCCGGGCCGGCCGTCCACAGGAACATCCCGGCCACCGCCATGATGACCAGGTTGTTGAGCACGGGAGCCCACACCGGCGCGCCGAACCGGTTGCGGGTGTTGAGCATGGCGCTGAGCAGCCCGCTCATGCCGATGAAGAAGATCTGGACCAGCAGGTACCGGGCGAGGAAGACCGAGTCGTCGAACTGCGCGTCGGTGAACCGGGAGCCGTACATCCAGATGAGGAGTTCGGCCGCCGCGACCGCGACCACGGTCAGTAGGCCCAGCGCCAGCAGGGTTGTGGTGAAGAGCCGGTCCTCGGTGGCCTTGCCGCCGTCGGCGTCGCGTTTGCGGCGCTTGACCAGGAACGGCACGATGACGCTCGCCATCAGGCCGCCGATGAGCAGGTCGTTGAGGATGAACGGGATCGTGTGCGCCGTGTGGTAGGCGTCACCGAGCAGGTGGGTGCCGATCGCCGCGCCCAGGACGATGGTTCGCGCGAACCCCGTCAGGCGGGAGGCCATGGTGCCCACGGCCATGACCATGCTCGACCGCATCATTCCGCTGCCGGAACCCTCGCCCGGGTCGGAGGGGCCGCCGGAGCCGTGGCCCGGCCCGCCGTCGTCGGAGCCGCCGTCGTCAGGCACCGGCGGCCCCTCCTCGAACACCGCGGCGGCACCGCCGTCCGGCGCGCTCTCCGCGGAGCCCTGCGGGTTCTGGGAAGCACGGCGGCGGTGGCGTCCGCGGCCGTGAGGGGAGTCGGTGACCACCGTGGATCAGGATTCCTTTCGTCGGGGCCCCGGAGCGGTCTCCCCCTCCGGGCCCTCGTCCGTGTCGGGCGTGGAGTCCGCCTCCGGCGACGTCTCCTCGGTCGTGTCGGGTCCGGCCGTCCCGGGGGCGTCCCCGGAGGCGGCCGGACCGTCGTCCCGTGCACGCTTGGCCCGGTCGCGCGACCACTTGCGCAGTGCGCGGGGGGCGAGCGCGACGACCAGGATCAGCGCGCCCACGGCGCTGATGGCCAGGGCCTGGGTGCCCAGCCCCGTGGCGTTGACCGGGATCACCGTGTCCTGTGTGGTGATCGGCTCGCCCGCGGCGTTCTGGAGGCTGGCGTGCAGTTCCGTGCGGCCGTTGATCCGGGCGGAGAGCGGTACGTAGACCGTGGTCTTGGCCCCGGGGGCGATCTCGAAGTCCTGCGTGTACTCGCCGACGCTCAGTCGTTCGGAGTTCTCTGAGTACAGCGACAGGTGGATGTGGACCGCCTCGTCCTCCAGGTCGTTGGCGACGAGGATGCCGGTGGTGCCCGTGCTGCTGGCCAGCGTGACCGGTTCTCCGGAGATGATGCGCACGTCGTCGATGTCGCTCTCCACAGCGTCGGAGAGCAGCGACCTGGTCACCCCCGCGAGGGTCTCCCGGTCGCGCCAGTGCACCGACTCCAGGCGCAGGATCGCCGGGCGGAACGGGTCGCTGCCGCCGACGAGGACGCTGTTGAACAGGCGCACGTCGCGGATGACGTCGCTCACCTGGCTCAGGTAGGTGGAGGTGAGCTCCTCGGAGTAGGCGCCCTCCGGGTAGGTGAGGGCCTGCCGGGTGGTCTCGCGCTCCTCGGCGGGGGCCGGTTCGACGGAGTCGAGCGGCTCCGCCTCCAGCCAGGGCAGGGACAGGGTGGCCGACAGCACCCCTTCGGCCATGTCGGTGCCGGGGTCCCAGTCGGCGCCGGGGTAGGCGACGACGACGCGCTCCTGGGCGGCGTTCTCCCCGGCGATCATCGCGGTCTCGGCCGCGAAGCGCTGGAGGGCGAGCGCGGCCTCCCCCGGTTCGCGCGAGGGCATGGCCAGCACCTCGGCCAGCCCCGCGTCGGCGACCAGGGCGTAGGGCTCCTCCTCGGGGCCGCCCTCGACCGGGTCCAGCGGCGCCTGCGCGGTGGGCGTGGACGACAGCCAGGAGGCGGTGGGCTTGGCCGACTCCGACAGCAGGAACCGGTGGGCCCCGCTCGTGGCGAGGAACTCGTACACGTCCTGGTCCATGAGGCCGTCCGCCGGGAGCGCGAACGAGCCGTCCGCCGTCTTGTCCAGCGCGCGCGGGACCGCCTCCCGCCCGACCGCGACCGAGGCGCGGGCGCTGCCGCCCATGTCGTTGCGCAGCAGGGCGGCCAGGTCGGGGGAGGCGTAGGGGGTGGCCACCACCGTGTCGGAGGCCAGCGCCTCCCGTGCCTCGCGCAGCCACACCTGGGCGGCCGTGTCGGGGGGCGACCCCTCCCGCCCGGGGTCGGCGCCCTCCGAGAGCGCGAGGGGGTCGCTCAGTACGTCGTGGCTTGCGCTCGCCAGGCGCACGATGTCGTCGAGCGTGGCGGGGTCGACCGCCCAGGTGACCGGGACCTTCTCGGGTTCGGCCGATTCCTCCCCCCCGGCGTCCGCCTCCCCGGTGTCCTCGGCCCCGCCGTCGGCGGCGTCGGCCTCCGTGCCCTCCGGCCCGGTCCCCTCGGGGGAGGGCGTGGACTCCGCGGGCTGCGCGGTGGCGGTGTCGGAGGCCTCGCCGGGTTCCTCGTCGAGGCCGAGGAGCTCCACCAGGTCTTCGTCGCCGGGGTCGAAGGAGAGCGGTGACTGCGCCCCCGCCGCGAGCAGGCGGCCGAGCCGCCCGTCTGCGGCCACGGACGCGGACAGGTCGCCGGTGAGGAAGGTGTCGTCGTCGGCGCGGTGGGGCCCGTCCATGAGCGGCCACACCCACGCGATGTCCACGGAGGGGACGTCCTCGCCGCCGCCCGCGTAGGGCAGGAAGGTGTACTGGGCGCCCAGCCTGTCCCCGTCCCCGTCCACGGCCTCGACCACCAGCGGGTACACGCCGAAGCCGGACAGGCCCAGGTCCTCGACGGGGACGCTGATCTCGTACCCCTCCGAGGCGTCCGGCGCGAGGACCTCGGCCACCGGTTCCTCTGGTCCGGGTGCGTCGGGCTGCCAGCCGGTGCCGGCGGCGAAGTCGGAGAGCTCGTCGCGGTTGCGGAACGAGTGCCGCGAGTAGCGCATGCGGACGGTGACGTCGTCGGCGCTCTCCGGCGTGGTGTTGGTCACCGTTCCGGAGATCTCCAGCGTGCTGCCCTCGTCGAGCGCGTCCGGGGTGAGCCGCTCGACGACGAGCGGCTCGACGGAGCCGCCCTCTGCGGGGTCCGCGGCCACGGGTGGGAGCGTGGCCGGTATCGGCAGCAGCCCTGCGGTCATGGCCATGACCGCGGCCGCGGAGGCAAATCGACGCAACGCTTGACCGGTCTCCTGGTTCGGGTCCGGGTGGCCACCGGAGGAGCGGGGGCGGATGGGGCCAGGGCGCCCGCACGGCGCACACGACGGAACGGGTGGACGCGAGATGGGCTGTACGTCCCACGACTCCACTCGAAGATACCTTCTCCACCGGTTCACGCGGTGTGCCGACGGACCCCGCTGAGTACGCGGTACGGCGGTGCGCCCGTGAAAGATCGCCTAACCTGCGTGGTGTGCCGAACACAGAGTTTCCGAGTGAGAACACCACCGCAGAACGCCCGCAGCACGTTCCGCGGGACCCGCTGACCGGGGTGCAACGGGCGGCGGTCACCGCGCTGGTCGACTCCGCCCAGCCCGTCTCGGGCCAGCTCGGTGACCTCTTCTCCTCCCACGACCAGCAACTCGCCCTCGTGGGCGGGCCGGTCCGCGACGCGCTCCTGGGCCGGGAGTCCGCCGACATCGACCTGACCACCGACGCCGTGCCGCAGCGGGTCCTGGAGATCGTCGACGGCTGGGCCGACTCGGTGTGGACGGTGGGCATCGACTTCGGCACCGTGGGCTTGCGCAAGCGGGGCCTGCAACTGGAGGTCACCACCTACCGCAGTGAGTCCTACTCGCCCAAGTCCCGCAAGCCCGAGGTCGCCTACGGCACCGATATCGAGGACGACCTGCTGCGCCGGGACTTCACCGTCAACGCGATGGCCGTACGGCTGCCACAGGTGGAGTTCATCGACCCGTTCGGCGGGCTGGCCGACCTCAAGGCCAAGGTGCTGCGGACCCCCGGCCGCCCCGAGGACTCCTTCGACGACGATCCGCTGCGCATCATGCGCGCCGTCCGCTTCGCCGCGCAGTTGGGCTTCGCGCTGGCACCCGAGGTGGCCGAGGCGGCCCGGAACATGGCGGACCGGCTCGCCATCGTCTCCGCCGAGCGGATCAGGGACGAGCTCACCAAGCTCATGCTCAGCCCGAACCCGCGCCGCGGCATCGAGCTGATGGTCGAGCTGGGGATCGCCGGCCACGTCCTGCCGGAGGTTCCCAGGATGCAGTTGGAGATCGACGAGCACCACCGGCACAAGGATGTCTACGAGCACTCCCTCACCGTCCTTGACCAGGCCATCGACCTGGAGCGCGAGCGCGGGCACGGGCCCGACCTGGTGCTGCGGCTGGCCGCCCTGCTGCACGACATCGGCAAGCCCAAGACGCGGGCCTTCGAGTCCGGGAACCGGGTGACCTTCCACCACCACGAGGTGGTGGGGGCGTCCATGACGCGCAAGCGCCTGGCCGCGCTGCGGTTCCCCAAGGACGTGGTCTCCGACGTGGCCACGCTCGTCTCCCTGCACCTGCGCTTCCACGGCTACGGCAAGGGCGAGTGGACCGACTCCGCCGTGCGCCGGTACGCGCGTGACGCCGGGGACCTGCTGGAGTGGCTGCACATTCTCACCCGCGCCGACTGCACCACCCGCAACCGCCGCAAGGCGGCGGCCCTGGCGCGCTCCTACGACGACATCGAGCGCCGGATCGCCGAGCTCGCCGAGCAGGAGGAGCTCGACCGCATCCGCCCGGACCTGGACGGCAACGAGATCCAGGAGGTCCTGGGGGTCAAGCCGGGGCCCGTCGTCGGCAAGGCCTACCGCTTCCTGCTGGAACTGCGCCTGGAGAACGGCCCGATGTCCAAGGAGGAGGCGACCAGCGCCCTGCGCGCGTGGGCCGCCGAACACCTGTGAGCCCGGCCGTCTCGGTACCGTTCGCCGTCGTCTGGGACATCTTCGGCGGGGCACGCCTCCGAGGATCGCGGGGATCCCGTGTGCCCCGACTCAGGTTTCCAACCCTGGAAAGTGGCTATATTTGATGGAGAAAAAGTAGCCACTTTGGAGGGTGGAGTCATGAGGCTCGGAATCAAGGAACTGCGTGACGGACTGAGCCGATACCTCGGAGATGTGCGAGGGGGGCGGACCATCACGGTCACAGACCACGGGAAGCCCATCGCGAAGATCGTGCCGGTGGGTGAACACAGCACACTGGACCAGCTCATCCTGGAAGGTCAGGTCAAACCCGCTCGGAGGGCCAAGCGCAGTGCCCCGGCGCGGATCAAGGCAGAGGGCACGGTGAGTGACCTGGTGGAGGAGCAGCGTAGGTGATCTGTTACTTCGACACGTCGGCGCTCGTCCCCCTCCTGGTCGACGAACCGGGATCTGCCAAGTGCGAGCGTCTGTGGGAAGCGGCGGATTCCGTCGTCGCCTCCCGTGTCCTCTACGCGGAAGCCGCAGCGGCGCTCGCGCAGGCCGAGCGAATGCGCAGGATCACCGCTTCCCAGTACACCGATGCGAAAGCGATACTCGCCGACATATGGCATCAGGTCAACGTTTTGGACGTCGACCAGGCACTGGTCGAACGTGCGGCTGATCTTGCCCGCGAACGCGGTCTGCCCGGATACGACGCGATTCACTGTGCTTCCGCTGAACGCATCAAGAGCGGTGATCTCGTGGTGGCCTGTGGGGACAGGCGGCTCCTCAACGCCTGCGAGGCGCTGGGGCTGGCCACCGGAGACACCTCTGTCTGAGCTGCCCCGGGCCGGTCAGGCGGCGCGCTCCGGGGTCTCCTCGGGGGAGGCCGTCCACCGCGCGCGGGCCGCCCACGCCAGGGACATCAGCAGGAAGGCCGCCGCCGCCCCCGCCACCACCGGGACGCTCACGCCCGACGGCGGCACCAGGGCCGCGGCGAGCGCGGCACCCAGCACGAACGTGGCGTTGAACAGCATGTCGTAGACGGAGAACACCCGGCCCCGGAAGGCGTCGTCGACGTGGCGCTGCACCAGGGTGTCGACGGTGACCTTCACCCCCTGGGAGACCAGGCCCAGGACGAACGCGGCCACCGGGAACAGCACGGGCGAGAACGGCGGTCCGCACACCGCCAGCACCATCGCCGCGGTGCCCAGCAGCAGGGAGATCCACGCGCTCGGGCTCATGCGGGCCGTCGCCCACGGGGTGGCCACCGCGCCCAGGAAGAAGCCGACTCCGGACAGCCCCGTCACCACGGAGAAGCCCGCGAACCCGGCGACGCCGCCCCCGGTGAACGTGTTGTTGTACAGCAGCAGCGTCATCAGGGTGACCAGGCCGAACAGGACGCGGTGCCCACCGATGGTGAGGAGCCCGTCCCGGGCGGCGGGCCGGGCCCGGATGTGGCGCACACCCGCGACCATGCCACGCAGCACGCCGCCCACGGCCTCCCGGACCGCCTCGGGTTCGCGCTCCAGGTGCGGTCCCAGCTCCCGGCGGCCCAGGGTGAGCGACACCCCGGCCGCACCGGCGAAGCCCAGCGCCGCGACGAACAGGATCAGCCCCGTCCCCAGGGCCGCGTCGCCGCCGACCAGGCCGATCGCCGCCCCCGTCCCCGCACCGAGGAAGCTCGCGACCGTCCCGCTCGTGGGGGTGACCGCGTTGGCCATCATCAGCTTGTCCCGGGGCACCACGTAGGGCAGGGCCGCGGAGAGCGCGGACAGGAAGAAGCGGTTGACACTCATCACCAGCAGCGCGGCAACGAAGAACGAGGTCCCCGCGCCGCTGCCCACCAGCACGGCCGTCAGCACCCCGAGGGCCGCCTTGGCCAGGGAGGACAGCAGCAGGACCTGGCGCCGCGGCCAGCGGTCGATCAGAACGCCGGCGAAGGGCGCCACGACGGAGAAGGGCAGCAGCAGGACGGCGAACGCCGCCGCGACCGCCCCCGCGCTCGTGTGCTGCTCGGGGCTGAAGAAGACGAAGCCCGCCAGTCCGGCCTGGTAGACCCCGTCGGAGAACTGCGAGGCCAGACGGGTACCGAACAGTCGGCGGAACCTCGGTCCCCGGAGGACCACGCGCAGATCACCGAAGAAGGACACAACGCCAGAGTAGGCCCGGCGCCCGCCCGCGCGGACCGGGGGACGCCCGGGGGCGAGGCCCCCGGGCGCGGACGCCGCCGTTACTCGGCGTCGCCCGCGATGAAGCGCTCCACCTGGTCGTGTGCCTCGCTGTCGCTGTACTGGACGGGCGGGGACTTCATGAAGTAGGAGGAGGGCTCCAGGATCGGGCCGCCGATCCCGCGGTCCTTGGCGATCTTCGCGGCGCGCACCGCGTCGATGATGATGCCCGCGGAGTTGGGGGAGTCCCACACCTCCAGCTTGTACTCCAGGTTGAGCGGCACGTCGCCGAACGCGCGGCCCTCCAGGCGGATGTAGGCCCACTTGCGGTCGTCGAGCCACGGCACGTGGTCGGACGGGCCGATGTGGACGGAGCCCGCCTTCAGCTCGTGGGGGATCTGGGAGGTGACGGACTGCGTCTTGGAGACCTTCTTGGACTCCAGGCGCTCGCGCTCCAACATGTTCTTGAAGTCCATGTTGCCGCCGAAGTTGAGCTGGTAGGTCCGGTCGACGATGACGCCGCGGTCCTCGAACAGCTTGGACAGGACGCGGTGGGTGATGGTGGCTCCGATCTGCGACTTGATGTCGTCGCCGACGATCGGCACACCCGCGTCGGTGAACTTCTGTGCCCACTCGGGGTCGGAGGCGATGAACACCGGTAGCGCGTTGACGAAGGCCACACCCGCGTCGATCGCGCACTGGGCGTAGAACTTGTCGGCCTCCTCCGAGCCCACCGGCAGGTAGGACACCAGGACGTCGGCCTTGCTGGCCTTGAGTGCCGCGACCACGTCCACGGCGTCCTCGGGGGACTCCTGGACCATCTCGCGGTAGTACTTGCCCAGACCGTCGTAGGTCGGCCCGCGCAGGACGGACACGCCGGTCAACGGGACATCGCAGATCTTGACGGTGTTGTTCTCGCTCGCCGTGATGGCGTCGGCCAGGTCGTGCCCGACCTTCTTCGCGTCCACGTCGAAGGCCGCGACGAACTCGATGTCGCGCACGTGGTACGGGCCGAACCGGACGTGCATGAGGCCGGGCACCCGGGACTCCGGGTCGGCGTCCTTGTAGTAGTGCACGCCCTGAACGAGTGAGGCGGCGCAGTTGCCGACGCCCACGACGGCTACACGTACCGAACCCATTGGTCCTTGCTCCTTCTTCTCCGCGAACATGGATCCCACAGCGCACGACGGCGGGACCTCCCCGGCCGCGGCCCGGGCACCTCGCCCCGCGTTCGTTATCCGTATGTGGTCAGCAGCACACGCGGCGGTTCTGTTCCCGACCGCAGCTCACAGTCCCGGGGGGAACATGCCTGTCTGGCTGGTTTATCAACCAATGACTCTATCCCCGCACTTCAGCGGAACGGCATGTCGCCGGTCGGGAGGCGGGTCGGGGGAGCGGGCGGCGGCGGGAACCGCCCCCGCGCGCGCGGCCGGAGTAAATTTCGTGGGAGTACACAGAGCCCAATGTCACAGGGTTCTCGAACTGGGGCGATACCGGATTCCCTTGTGCCGCTGGAGGAGCCGGACGCGTGCCCGGCTCGTGTGCGGAAAGCTCTGATCTGCCCCTTCGGTGTGTTCCACATGCGGTGTGTCCATGTGTTCGGTCACACGCGTTACCCTCACTCGTGGGTTGTGCTATACGGTTCCCGCGCTCTACCGTGACCTGTGATTTGCGTGAGCGGTCGGTGGAACCCCCGAAAGGCCGCCCTGCCACGGTGGTGACCGCGCCACGGTGGGGCAGGGGCGTCGGGCCGCGCTCCCGCAGGCCAACGATCAGGAGGAAGTAGCGGCCAACGTCTTCGCGACCCGGTGAAAACCGGCGCCCGGTTTCGGGCGTCTTGTCTACAAGCCTTCAACGAACAGGTGTATCGGTCCGGTCGGTCCCCTCCGTCCTCCAGCCGGTCACCGCGGACGGGTCGCGGATCACCGATCCCCCAGGGGGAGCAACCCCCGTTTCCACCACGGAATCGTCAGGCCGACCGGCCGTGAGAGGCAATCGAGGACCACGTGAGTACCGAACGACGACGGAATGCCGGCGGCGGCCGTCGCAGGGCCCAGGGCCCGGGCGACGGTTCCCGCGGCGGTGGACGACGCAGGGCGGACGGCCCCCCTCCGGGCCAGCGTCGGCGTCCCCCGGAGAGCGAGGGCGGTTTCTTCGGCGGTCCCCCGGAGGAGTTCCGCAGGCGGCCCCGGCCCCAGGACGACCGCGACCCCCTGCGCCCCGAGGGCGGCAGGCGGGCCGAGGGTCCGCCCCCGGGTCAGCGCCGGCGCCCGGAGGACGGGGGTCGGCCGCGTCGCCGTCCCGAGGACGCTCCGCGCCGTCGTCCCGACGACATGCAGCGCCGACGCCCGGAGAGCGCCGCCGCGGCGGGCGGCCGCCGCCGCGCCGACGGCCCCCGGGCGTCCCGTGACCCCCGCGACCCGTACGGGCGTGATCCCCGCGACCCCAGAGACCCCCGCGACCCGTACGGGCGGGGTCCGCGCGACCCCAGAGACCCCAGGGGGCGCGGCCCCCGTGACCCCCGCGACCGGGAGCACGCCGCGCGGGTCGAGGGCCGCCGCGGCCCCGGACGCGGTGCGGGCGGCGGCGGTGGCGACGGGTACGGTCCCGACATCGACGAGGACGACTGGGACGACCGGCCCTGGTGGCAGCGGTTCCTGTCCAAGGCCTGGAAGCCCGCCCTGGCCGTCTGCGGCCTGATGATCATCGGCGGCGTGGCCGCGTTCGCCATCCTGTACGCGATGGCGCCGGACCCGAACGAACTCGACGACAGGGCCGAACAGCAGGCATCCGCCTCCCAGATCCTCTGGGAGGGCGGGGACGTCGCGATGACCACCGGCGAGGTCCAGCGCATCGAGGTCACCCGGGAGGAGATCCCGCAGTCCGTGGTCAACGGGGTGCTCGCCGCCGAGCAGCGCACCTTCTACGAGGACCCGGGCATCAACATCGTGGGTATCGGGCGCGCGGTCCTCTCCGGCGGCCAGTCCGGCGGCGGCTCCACCATCACCCAGCAGATGGCCCGCAACTACTACGGCGACCTCAACAACGAGAACCGCTACATACGCAAGGTCCAGGAGATCTTCATCTCCATCAAGCTCGGCCAGCAGATGGAGCACGACGAGATCCTCACCCGGTACCTCAACACGATCTACTTCGGCCGGGGCGCCTCGGGCATCGAGATGGCCTCCCAGCGCTACTTCGACAAGTCGGTGGGCGAGCTCAACGACGCCGAGGGCGCGTTCCTGGGCATGATCATCCAGTTGCCCAGCACGTTCGAGAACCCCACCGAGAACGACGAGTGGACCCAGAACTACCTGGTCGAGCGCTGGACGTACATGCAGGACCAGTTGGCCCTGATGCATGAGGAGACCGACGGCGAGCGCGGGCTGCCCGAGGCCGAGGCCGAGGCGCTGGAGATCCCCGAGCGCATCCCCTACCAGATCGGTGAGGAGGCGGAGAGCGACCCGTCCATCCCCTACATCCACCAGGCGATCATGGACGAGATCGCCGACCGCTACAACGACTCCGACATCACCGCCGGGGACATCGCCACCCAGGGCTACCGGATCCAGACCTCGCTCAACCCGGACCTGATGGACGCCGCGGCGGAGGCCTTCGCCGCCCTTCCCGAGGGGCCGCCGGAGGACCTCATGCGGGGCCTGACCGCGGTCCGGCCCGGAACCGGTGAGATCGTCGCCTTCTACGGCGGGGCCAACTACACCGAGGAGACCAACCACTCGCTGACCCACCGCACACAGGCCGGTTCGTCGTACAAGCCCTACGTGCTGGCCACGGCGCTCTCCCAGGGCATCGGCCTGCGGACCACGCTCGACGGCTCCAACGCGCGTGAGTTCCCCGGCCTGGCCAGCCCGGTCAACAACGCGGGCAACGGCGACTACGGCGAGGTCAACCTCATCGAGGCGACCGCCAACTCCTACAACACCCCCTACGTGGACCTGGCCACACGGGTCGGCGAGGTGGCCGTCGACGACATGGCGGTGCGGCTCGGGGTGGGGCCGGAGCAGATCGAGACCTCCGCCCGCGGTCCACTCATCGCGCTGGGCACCCACCTGGTGAGCTCGCTGGACCAGGCCACGGCCTACTCCACCTTCGCCAACCAGGGCGTCCACATGCCGGCGCACATGATCGTCGAACTGACCGACGCCGAGGGCGACGTGGTGCCACCGGACGACGCGGGCGAACTGGAGACCGGTACCGAGGTCATCAGCCCCGACATCGCCGCCGACGTCACCTACGCCCTCACCCAGGTGGTGGAGAACGGCGGTGGAAGCAGTGCCGCCCTGCCCGACCGCAGGGTGGCGGGCAAGACCGGTACCTCCTCGAACGCGGTCTCGGCCTGGTTCGTGGGGTACACCCCGCAGTTGACCACGGCCGTGGGGATCAGCCGCAGCAGCGGTGAACCGCTGGCGTTCGACACCCTGGGCAACGCCTCGGTCTTCGGTGGCTCCACCTCCGCGCTGGTGTGGAAGGAGTTCATGACCCGGGCCATGGAGGGCCAGGAGGTCCTGGACTTCCCGCCGCCCGCCTACACCGGTGAGGACCAGAAGTTCTACAGCCCGAGCCCGAGCGAGAGCCCGAGCGAGAGTCCTTCCGCGGACGACTGCGAGGGGGACCAGCGGCCGGGCAACGGCAACGGCAACGATCGGGACTGCCCGGACGACGAGGAGACCCCCGAGTGCGAGATGCCCCAGGACTGGAACAACCCCGACTGTGAGGGCGAGTTCGGCCAGGAGGTGTGCGACGAGTACGGCTGGGTCGAGTGGTGCCAGGACGGGGACCCGTCCGAGCAGCCGACCGACGAGGACTGCGGCGGACTCTTCCAACCCCAGTGCCCGGACCCGACGACGGACCCGACGGACCCCACGACGAGTCCGAGTGACGGCACAGGACAGCCGGGACGGCCGCAGAACAACGCCAGCGTGGTGCTTCTCCGGGAGGACTGACCCGGCCGGGTGAGCCCGAGGGGCCGGTACGCGCCGTGAGGTGCGTACCGGCCCCTCGCCGTCCGCCCCTCGTCCACAGACCAGCCGACACGGTGCGCGGCTGCTGGTAATCTTGGCTTCCGTATGGCTCAGAGCCCGACCGGCACCCTGTGGGGAACGTCCCGGGCTCCTGCCCTCCTGCCATGGAGATTCCATGGCCGCAACAGTCCAGAGGAGGAACGTACGCCTATGCGTCGTTACGAAATCATGGTCATCCTCGACCCCAGCCTCGACGAGCGCACCGTGGCCCCGTCGCTGGAGAACTTCCTCGGTGTCGTCCGCAACGAGGGCGGCTCCGTCGAGAAGGTCGACATCTGGGGCAAGCGCCGTCTGGCCTACGACATCAACAAGAACTCCGAGGGCATCTACGCGGTCATCGACCTGTCCGCGCAGCCCGCCACGGTCAAGGAGCTGGACCGCCAGCTCGGCATCGCCGAGTCGGTCCTGCGCACCAAGGTCCTGCGGCCCGAGGTCCACTAGGCGCCCACCGGAGCCCCCGCCCCCCTCCCGCCGGTCGAGTGTCGGTACCGACACCGATGATCGGGGGGAACAGGCGACCTGCGCCTGAACCGTCTATCTCGAACCGGAGCCGATCCATGGCAGGCGAAACCCAGATCACGATCGTCGGCAACCTCGTCGACGACCCTGAACTGCACTTCACCCAGAGCGGGGTCGCGGTCGCCAACTTCCGTGTGGCCTCCACGCCCCGTACCTTCGACCGGCAGGCAGGTGAGTGGAAGGACGGCGAGTCCATGTTCCTCACCTGCACCGTGTGGCGCCAGTACGCGGAGAACGTGGCCGAGAGCCTTCAGCGCGGCACGCGCGTCGTCGTGCAGGGCCGACTGAAGCAGCGCTCGTTCGAGACCCGCGAGGGCGAGAAGCGCACCGTGTTCGAGGTCGATGTCGAAGAGGTCGGTCCGGCCCTGCGCTACGCCACCGCCAAGGTGACCAAGACGCAGCGCCAGGGCGGCGGCTTCGGCGGCGGTGGCGGTTTCGGTGGCGGCCCGCAGGGGGGCGGACAGCCCCAGGGCGGCGGCTACGGGAACCAGGGCGGCGGCTTCGGCGGCGGCCAGCAGGGCGGCCAGCGCAGCGGTCCTCCGGCCGACGACCCGTGGGCCAACAACAGCGGCGGCGGATTCGGTGGCGGCGGCGGAGGCTTCTCCGACGAGCCGCCGTTCTAGGCGGCCGCACCCGTACACGGCCACGGCGCCAGCCAAGGCGCCGGGCCACCATTCCTGTGTCATAGACCATCCCCGGGAGGACCCCGGGGCTCTTGCGAAGGAGCACCACGATGGCGAAGCCGGCAGCGCGCAAGCCCAAGAAGAAGGTTTGCCTCTTCTGCCAGGAGAAGCAGTCCTACATCGACTACAAGGACACCACGCTTCTCCGTAAGTTCATCTCCGAGCGCGGCAAGATCCGCGCCCGCCGCGTCACGGGTAACTGCACCCAGCACCAGCGCGACGTCGCCACCGCGATCAAGAACGCGCGCGAGGTCGCCCTGCTGCCCTACACCAGCACCGCTCGCTAGCGGGGATTTGTCCGAGGGAGGTTTTTGTCGTGAAGCTGATCCTGACCCACGAGGTCAACGGTCTCGGAGCCCCCGGCGATGTCGTCGAGGTGAAGAACGGCTACGGCCGCAACTACCTGCTGCCCCGCGGGTTCGCCATCCGGTGGACGCGCGGCGGTCAGAAGCAGATCGACCTGATCCAGCGCGCCCGCAAGTCGCGTGACATCCGCAGCCTGGACGAGGCCCGCCAGGTCGCCGGCCAGGTCGGCGCGCTCACCGTGCGCATGAAGCAGCGCGCGGGCGAGGGCGGCCGCCTGTTCGGTTCGGTCACGCCCGCGGACATCGCCGATGCCGTCAAGGCGTCCGGCGGTCCCGAGCTGGACAAGCGCCGGATCGAGATCAAGAGCCCGATCAAGTCCGTGGGTGCCTACAAGGTGCAGGTCCGCCTGCACCCCGAGGTCTCCGCGCAGATCAAGCTGGACATCACCGGGGCCTGAGGCCCGGCGTCCACTGGCCCCGTCCTTCCCCGGGCGGGGCCTTCGTGTGTTCGGGGCCCGTCTTCCGTAGCGTCTGCATGACACGCCCGGGTGGGACGCCTGATCGTTGATTACGCTATGTAATTTATCGTGTTCTCTGTGTCGGTATCGCATATAGCGGTACCCCGCACAGAGAGGACGACCAACGATGTCCGTGCGAAGAGGACCGAACCATCCGCCCCGAATGGGACGCAGGACGATGCTGCGCGGATCCGCACTGGCGGCCGGGGGGGCACTGCTCGGCGGAGCGGTGGGCGCGCTCACGATGGACGCGGCGTTCGCGGCGGGGGCGCCGAAGGTGTACTCAAGGTCGGACTGGCGGGCACGGTCCCCCAAGGTGGCCATCCAGGTCCTGGACCGGGCCCCGACCCACATCGTCGTGCACCACACGGCCACCTCGAACACCTCCGACACGTCGAAGTCGCACGCGGCGGCGCTGTCGCGTGCGATCCAGCGCCACCACATGGACACCAACGGCTGGTCCGACACCGGCCAGCAGCTCACGATCAGCCGCGGCGGCCACGTCATGGAGGGGCGGGACCGCTCACTGGCGGCGATTCGGGACGGCCGGCACGTGCTGGGGGCGCACACCGCGAACCACAACAGCCACACCATCGGGATCGAGAACGAGGGCCTGTACACGTCGGAGGAGCCGCCGGAGGTGTTGTTCGACGCCCTGGCCGACACGTGTGCCTGGCTGTGCTCGGTCTACGGTCTGGACCCCTCGGAGGCGATCGTCGGGCACCGGGACTACAACGCCACGGCCTGTCCCGGCGACGAGCTGTACGCGATGCTGCCCCGGCTGCGCCGCAAGGTGCGGTACCGGCTGGACGGCGCGCTGATCAGGCTCAGCTACTTCGAGCGCCGTGTCGTGGCACCCGAGGAGCTGCCCGGCTATCCGCCCGTTCCCGAGGAGGAGCGCCGGGCGCTGTTCTACCACGGCCCGGCCTGGGGGAGGGGTGACGTGCCCTCCTGACGGTTCGAGGACGCCGTGCCCCCGGAGCACCCGCTACTCCGGGGTCTTGCGCTGCCGTTCCCCTGGCACCCCTCCTCGCGGCGGACGGTGTGCGGGAGGACCGCCCGGTCGGTCCGGGGGACGAGGAAGCGCCCTTGGCGCGGGTTCATCGAGTCGCGGAGAGCGGCGGTGCCACCGGGCACGTCCGCGACCTCGGCGCAGTGGTCGCCGCTGTCGCTGTAGCTGCTCCCGTGGAAGGTGAGCTCGGTGGTGGAGTGGTGATGGTGTCTCCCCGGTCGGTGAGCGTGCCGCGCCTGATCGCTCCGTGGAGCGGTCAGGGACCGTCTTCCACTCTCGGACACCGGACACGTCCCCTGAGAGCACAGGAGCACTGGCTACCGGTTGGTAGTCCTCTCGGAAGGTCCGCTCAGCAGCGGATGAGTACGTGGACGGCCCCGGAGAGATCTCTCCGGGGCCTGTCTGCTGTTCGGCTACACGTCGTCGCCTCGCACGGAGCCCAGGAGTGCCGCCCATTCCGTACCGGGGATGAGGAAGTGGCCGTACTGAGGGTTCATCGAGTCACGTACGGCCGCGTTTCCACCGGGCACGTTCGCGACCTCGACGCAGTTCGACGGGTTGCTGTAGCTGCTCTTGCGGAAGGTGAGTTCGTCGGTGGATGAGTACATGGTTGTGACTTTCTAGGCGGTGAGCGATCGCAGGTAGTCAGGGACCGCATCTGGGTCAAGCGCTTTGGCCAGCAGACGGTCGAAACACCTGCGGTACCGGGTTATCTCTGGCGGCTTCTCCAGATACAGCCCGTCCGTGTTGGTCTCCAAGAAGACCAGAGACGGTGCGGCGTCATAGTCGAGGACGGAGAACGGTCCACCCATGCCAGCGTGTAGGCCAGCTGACACGGGCAGCACCTGGAGAGTGACCGAGTTCGGCGACTCGGCCAGTTGAAGGAGTCGTTCCACCTGGGGCCTGAAGAGATCTGGTGATGCTTTGAGCATCAAGAGTGAACTCTCGTGGATGATCGCCCAGACGTCCGGCGGATCTTCTTTGGTCAAGATCTCCTGCCGCCGTATACGTGCCTCGACGGTCCGCTGGATGTCGTTCGGATCACGGATGAGCGTTGCTTGGGCGATGGCCTCGGCATACTCCGGTGTTTGGAACAGGCCGGGGATGTACTGAGGCTCGAACAAGCGGACGTTCTTCGCTCCGGCCTCCAGAGAGGCGTAAGCACCTCCGAGTACGTCGTCGTAGCGGTTCCACCATCCGCGTTCACGTGACTGCCGTGTGAGGGCGAGGATCGAGTCGCGTTCGCGTGTGTCTGACACCCCATACAGGTCGAGCAGTGCGCGGATGTCGGTCACAGCAGGTTTCTTTGACCGGCCTGTCTCGATGTTCGAGATCTTCGTACTCGACCACTCGATCTCATCGGCTACCTGCTCGATGGTCATGCCCGCATCGAGCCGTTTTGCGCGCATCTGTGCTGACAGTTGGCGCCTGGCTACGGACGGACTGCTCACTTCGGCCTCCTCGCGCGACGTCGCCGATCGTATCGCCGTTGAGCCGGAACCAGACATTTCGCAACTCCTTAATGTGATGATACGAAACACCGTATCGCGACTAGGGTCTTGCTAATTAAAAGTTTCGGATACATGATGGGGCTGTACTCATCCGAGCCGCCTTCATCCAGCGGCACCCTGACGAAGGAGGCGCCCTGTGCGCTGCCTGGAGTTGACCACTGCGGCCTCACGGCCACCCGCCCGTGCCCCGCGCCGCCGGTACGCCCGGAACGTGCGCCCCGCAGTCCCCGCGCTGCCCGGCCTGACCGTCCTGCCCACAGCGCCCACCATGCCCATGGCGCCCGCCCCGACCGACCGCGCGGGGCGGGCGCCCGGTGCCCGCCCCGGGCGGCGGACCGGCGCCCCGCCCGGTGCCCACGGGCGCGCCCTCCCCGAACCGGTGGGCGCCCGGCGACCGCCCAGGCACCCGCACCGGGCGCCACCGGCGCCCCGGGCACGGGTACACCGCCCCCGGGCGGGATGGCCTGTGGGGGGTGGCGGTGTGAGCACCGAGGCACGGGCGCGCACCCTGGACGAGCTGATCGCGGGCCGCTGGATCGTCTCCTTCGATGTCGATGCCCAGGGAGAACGCACCTACTTCGCGGTCCGCCCGGTGGGCTGGAACGGCCCCGGCGACCCCTTCGAGCGCGTGGAGGCGCCCACCCACGCGGGGCTGTACGCCGCACTCGCCCGCCGGTGCGCACGGGCAGGGGGCGCCCGGTGATCCCCCGCCCGCGCACCGTCTGCGACATCCGCACCCTGCCCACCAAGGACGCCCTGCGCGCGTGGGCGCGCGAGCACGGCGCCCGCGTCCGCTGGATGGGCGCCACCCTCGACGGCGGCGAGGTGTGGGGCGCTACCCGGGGCGTGGTGACCCGGGTGTGCGTCACGGCACCGGACGGGCGCCCGCACCCGGCGGTGTGGCGGTCGCCGCTCGAACCCTGACCGCCCGCCCCGACCAAGGGCGCCCGCCCAGGGGGCGGGCGCCCACCGAGAGGACCGCCATGACCAGACGTCCACGGGCGCGGCGGCGCCCCGAGGAAGAGGACGCCCACGACCGCCCGCTCACCGCCGAGGAGGAGCGCGCCGTCGCGCGCCAGGGCGAGACGATCCGCCGCGAACTGGAGTGGGAGGCCCGCCTCCGGGCGCGCGGCGAGCGGCTCCCCGGACCGTTCGAGCGCGCCGAATGGGGCGACCGTGGCTGAGCCCGGTGCCCGCGCGTGCCGGGGACACCGGGGACCCCCGGGCAGGGCGCGGGCACCGCCCGCACACCCCCGCGCCCGGGGGCGCGCCTACGGGCGGCGGGCGCCCGTCACCAGCCAGGCGGTGCCGCGCGCCCGCGCGCCGAGGGTGACGGCGCGGGCCAGGATCCACACCGCGAACGCGCACCACAGCCCGACCAGCCCCCACATCGGTGTGTCCGCCGCCGCGGGCAGCACCAGGGCGAAGGGAAGGAAGGCCAGCATCGTCCACAGCGACGCCCACGCCAGGTACCGCTGGTCCCCGGCGCCCATGAGGACGCCGTCCAGCACCATCGTCACCCCGCTGAGTGGTTGCAGCAGCGCGGCGACCACCAGGGTCGCCGTGATGAGCGCGCGCACCTGCGGATCGGAGGTGAACGGCACAGGGATCCAGGGCAGCAGGACGAACACCAGGGCCAGGAACGCCACGCCCAGCAGGACGCCCCACTCCACCATGCGCCGGGTGGCCTCCCGCGTCCCCCGGACGTCGCCCGCCCCCAGGTACCGGCCGACGATCGACTGCCCGGCGATCGCGATCGCGTCCATGGCGAACACCAGCAGTGCCCAGACGTTGTAGGTGACCTGGTGGGCGGCGATCGACGCGTCGCCCAGGCGCGCGGCCACCGCCGTGGTCACCAGCGCGACCACGCGCATCGACACACTGCGCAGGAACAGGGCGAACCCCGCCGAGGCCGAGGCCCCGACCCCCCGCCGGGTCGGCGCGAGGGGCACCCCCTCCAGCCGGGCCGCGCGGCCGATCGCCGCCACGTACCAGAAGGCCCCGGCCGCCTGTGCGAGCACCGTCGCCCACGCCGAGCCCGCGATCCCCCAGTCGAGGACGAACACGAACACCGCGCACAGCGCCGCGTTGGCCGTGTAGGAGGCGACCGCCACCACCAGCGGGGTTCGAGCGTCCTGGAGCCCGCGCAGCACCCCGGTTCCGGCCATCACGATCAGCAGGAACGGGGTGCTCAGCAGGCTGATCCGCAGATAGGTGAGCGCGAAGGGCCGGATCCGCTCCGACGCTCCCAGGAGGTCGACCAGTACCGGGCCCAGCGGCCAGCCGACCGCGATCGCGGCGACGCCGAGCAGGGCCGCCAGCCACAGTCCGTCGACGCCGTCCCGGATCCCGCCGGACACGTCTCCCGCCCCGAACCGGCGGGCGACCGCCGCCGTGGTGCCGTAGGCGAGGAAGATGCACACCGAGGCGAGGGTCAGCAGCACCTGCCCGGCCACGCCCAGGGCCCCGAGTTCGCGGACACCGAGGGTGCCGACGATCGCCGTGTCGGTGAGGAGGAAGAGCGGTTCGGCCACGAGGGCGAAGAACGTGGGGACCGCCAGGGCGAAGATCTCGCGATCGTGACGGTGGCGGAACGGCGCCGCCGAGAGGAGTTTCGGCATGACAGCGCCACGCTACCGGGCAGACCTCGCAAGTCCGCTGAGAGAAGGCTCGCCCACCGGTGTGATCCTGTGGATAACTTGTGGAAAGGTTGCGCGCCAGAGATCTTTACCCACGTCTTTTCAGGGTGGGTTTCCGCAGATCAGAGGCTATATCCACAGGTGCGCCCCAAGTTATCCACAGGTGATGTGCACAACGTGTGCGGCATTGCCCTGCACAGCACCCCGGACGGGTGTTACGGGCGGGTCCACAACCCGTGGCGCGGCGTCCGTGGCGCGGTGTCCGCAGCGCCCGGCATGGGGCATCCTGGAGGGGTCGGTCCGCACCCGGAGCCGACCCGGAAGCGGTCCCAGGGAGAGTGAGTTCGTGAGTGTTGCCGAGCCACCGCCCGACGTCGGCGGATACGATCGCACGCCTCCGCACGACATCCAGGCGGAGCAGAGCGTTCTCGGCGGCATGCTCCTCTCCAAGGACGCCATCTCCCAGGTCGTGGAGATCATCCGTTCCGCCGATTTCTACCGCCCGGCGCACCAGATCATCTACGACTGCGTCGTCGACCTCTTCTCGCGCGGCGAGCCCGTCGACGCGGTCTCCGTCAACGCCGAACTCACCAAGCGCGGCGAGGGCACCCGGTCCGGCGGCGCCACGTACCTGCACACGCTGACCGAGGCCATCCCCACCGCCGCCAACGCCGGCTACTACGCCAAGATCGTCTCCGACCGCGCCATCCTGCGCCGCCTGGTCGAGGTGGGAACACGGATCGCCCAGATCGGGTACGCGGGTGACGGTGAGGTGGACGACCTCGTCGACCACGCCCAGGCCGAGGTCTTCAAGGTCGCGGAGAAGCGCACGGGCGAGGACTACGTCGTCCTCGGCGACATCATGCCCGGCGCCCTCGACGAGATCGAGGCGATCAGCTCCCAGGACGGCACGCTCACCGGTGTGCCCACCGGGTTCGCCGACTTCGACGCCCTCACCAACGGCCTCCACCCCGGGCAGTTGGTCGTCATCGCCGCCAGGCCCGCCATGGGCAAGGCACTGGCGCTGGACACCCCGGTGCCGACCCCTCAGGGGTGGACCACGATGGGTGGGATCGAGGTCGGCGACGAGGTGCTGGCCGCCGACGGCACCCCCACCCGTGTGGTCGCCGACAGCGGCGTGATGGCTGACAGGCCGTGCTACGAGATCACCTTCGACGACGGCACGAAGGTCGTCGCTGACGCCCGGCACCAGTGGTTGACGGACACGCGCGCCTCAAGGCGGGCCGCCCAGGAGGCACGGAGCCGGGGAGCGGCGCGACCGCGTCTGCTCCCCGCCGTGCGCACGACCGAGGAAATCGCGAGGACGCTGCGCCTGGAGACGGCCGGTGGGCCGAACCACTCGGTGGCCAACGCCCGGGCACTGGAGCTTCCGGACCGGGACCTTCCGCTTCCGCCCTACTTCCTGGGCGTGTGGCTGGCCGGCGGCACTTCGGACGCGGCACGCGTCACCACCGTCGACCCCGAGGTCCTCGTCAACATCGAGGCCGAGGGCCTGGTCACCAAGCCGGTGGGGTCCGGTCGTTCCACTCACGGAGTCTTCCTCCCCAGGGAGGATGCCCGTTCCACCGACCACGGCGGTGTCACCGCACTGCTCCGCTCGATCGGTGTCCTCGGTGACAGGCACATCCCCGACCTCTACCTGCGTGCTTCGGAGCGGCAGCGCCGAGCGCTCCTCGCCGGACTCCTCGACAGTGGCGGCAGGGTCGGTATCGACGGCTCGGTCCAGTTCGCGGTCACCGGCGAACGGCTGGCACAGGGGTTCCGCGAACTCGCGCACAGCCTCGGCTACCGGACGGGGATGTCCGCCGAGCGCGTCCCCAGACGCGACGCGCGGCCATCCGTCCGCCACACGATCACGTTTGGTTCGCGAAGCGGGGTCTTCGGCATCGAACGCAAGCGTGCGGCGCACCGAGAGCGGTCGGAGGGCCGTCACCACCGGCGGATCGGCTCCAGGTTCATCACCGACGTGCGCCGGGTGGACAGTGTTCCGGTCCGCTGTATCCAGGTGGACCACCCGGACCACCTGTTCCTGGTGACCGGGTCCATGATCCCCACCCACAACTCCACTCTGGCCCTGGACTTCGCGCGCTCGGCGTCGATCAAGCACGAGATGACCTCGGTCTTCTTCAGCCTGGAGATGGGGCGCAACGAGATCGTCATGCGCCTGCTCGCTGCCGAGGCGCGCGTGGCCCTGCACACCATGCGCTCGGGCCAGATGACCGACGAGGACTGGACTCGGCTGGCCAGGCGTATGGGCGAGGTGGCCAGCGCCCCGCTGTTCATCGACGACTCCCCGAACATGTCGATGATGGAGATCCGGGCCAAGTGCCGCAGGCTCAAGCAGCAGCACGACCTCAAGCTGGTCGTCGTCGACTACCTCCAGTTGATGAGCTCCCCCGGCAGGGTGGAGAGCCGTCAGCAGGAGGTCTCGGAGATGTCCCGGTCCCTCAAGCTCCTGGCCAAGGAGCTTGAGGTCCCGGTGATCGCGCTCTCCCAGCTCAACCGAGGTCCCGAGCAGCGGACGGACAAGCGGCCCCAGGTGTCCGATTTGCGGGAATCTGGGTCGATTGAGCAGGATGCGGACATGGTGATCCTCCTGTACCGAGAGGACGCCTACGACCAGGAGTCCCCGCGGGCCGGGGAGGCGGACATCATCCTGGCCAAGAACCGCAACGGCCCCACCTCCGACGTGATCGTGGCCTTCCAGGGGCACTACAGCCGGTTCGTCGACATGGCCCCGGGCTGATCCGACCGCGTCTCCATATATCGGACCATCCTTTATTGGCTTTAAGTGCTAGCCGATTTATCGACATAGCGTCAAGTCGACATAGCGTCACCAGCCACCGTGCCCTCCCGCAGTTCCAGGTGCCGCCCCGTGAAACGTGATCTCGTCCTGCGGTCGTGTGTGACGGTCACCAGCGCTCCGGTGTAGTGCGACAGCGCCTCCTCCAACTCCTCCACCAGGCCGGGGGAGAGGTGGTTGGTGGGCTCGTCCAGCAGCAGCAGGTCGTGGGCGCCCGAGGCCAGGCGGGCCACCTCGACCCGTCGGCGCTGCCCGACGGAGAGCAGGGCCAGGGGCCGGTCCAGTTCCTTTGGGCGGAAGAGCCCGAGTGCGGCCAGCGCGTCGCGGTGCTCGTCCGGGTGGCCGGGAAGCCCCGCCGCGAAGGCCTCCAGGACGGTTCGCCCGTCGCCGGGTGCTCCGTCCTCCTGGCGTAGGTGCCCCACACGCCCGGAGACGGACACCGAACCGGAGTCCGGTACCAGCGCGCCGGAGAGCACGTGCAGCAGCGTGCTCTTGCCCGCGCCGTTCGGCCCGGTGACGAGCACGCGCTCGCCCCGGGCGATCTCCAGGCGGGGCACGTGGAGGCGCCGGCCGACGCCGACCCCGTCGAGCACGGCGAGGGGCCCGGCGGCGGTGCCGACACCGGGGCCGGGCGCGGAGAAGTCGGCGCTCATCCGCAGCGGCACCGGCGGGGGCGGTACGGGATCGTCCGTCAGCCGCTGGAACCGTTCCTTGGCGATGCGGATCCGGCTCCGCGCGCCGTGGTCGCGGCCCCGCAGTCTGAACCCGCCGTGCCCGAACGCGGCCTTGGCCATCTTGCGGGGGATGCCGTCGAGCCGCTGGGCGTTGGCGTCGGCGAGTCTGCGCTGCCGTGCCACCTCCCGCTTCCACTCCTCGTACTCGCGGATCCATCGGTTCCGGGCGGCGGCCTTCGCCGCGAGGAACCCGTCGTATCCGTCGCCGTACCGGTGAATCCGGCGGGCGTCGTGGTCCACCTCCAGGACACCGGTGGCCACACGGGAGAGGAAGGCCCGGTCGTGGGTGACGGCTACGACCGTGCCCCGGTGTTCGAGCAGTCGCTCCTCCAGCCATGCGACGGCACGGTCGTCGAGGTCGTTGGTGGGTTCGTCGAGTAGGAGGAGTTCGGGTGAGGCGGCCAGGACGGCGGCCAGGGCCAGGCGTGAGCGCTCCCCACCGGAGAGCGTCCGCAACGGGCGGTCGCGGTCCAGTCCGGGCAGGCCGAGGGCGTGGAGCCCGACGTCGACGCGGAGGTCCGCACCGTAGCCTCCCCGTGCCTCGAACTCGGTGAGCAGATCGCCGTAGGCGGCCAGTTGTTCCGGGCCCGCGGCGTCGAGCCGCTGTTCGGCGGCGCGGATGCGTGTTTCCAGAGCCCGTAGGACCGCGAGGGCGGTGTCGATCGCGTCACGGACCGTTCCGGACGGAACCCCGCCGGGGACCCCCTCCATGGTCTGCGGCAGGTAGCCGACGCCTCCGGGGGCACGGACCACCACTTCTCCGTTGTCCGGTTCCTCCGCTCCGGCCAGGAGCCGCAACAGTGTGCTCTTCCCGGAGCCGTTGTCCCCGATGACGCCGACGCGCTCGCCGGGGCCGACGGCGGCGTCGGCCCGGTCGAGGACGGTGTGGTCCCCGTACCGCTTGGTGACGCGGGTGAGGGTGGTCTGGGACGTGGCTGGGCGTGGGGCGGTGGTCATGAGGGCCTCCCGGTCTGTCGTGCGGCGGTGTGTGCCCGCAGCTCGCCGGAAGCTCTTGTACCGGTGGTTTCCGGACCGCGTGCGCGGAGTGCTCGGGTCCGGGGCGTGGTGATGAGACCTTCCTGGGCGGCCGCGGATGGACGCCCGGCGGAGACGCGCCGCCGTGCGGGGCGCGTGTCCTCGTGAACGCGGGGCGTCCTGTCGCGGTGCTAGAGGAAGAGCAGTCTCATGTGTGGGACGGTACGCCTCGTTCTCTGTCCGGACAACGTGTTTTCGGGTCACGCGCAGTGTGAGACGCGGATCACTTTGTGTGGATGGCGGGGTGGCCCGATGCGGGGCTACTGATTCCCCGGTAACGGATATGCCGATTCCTCGGGGTGAAGGGGCCGGCATAGAGGAGGGCCGCTCCCCTGGAGGGAGCGGCCCTGGTGTCTTGTCCGTCGCGGGACACGGGTCCCGCCGCGGTGGGATGTCCCCGGGACGCGGGTCAGAGCCAGCGTGCCTCGGGGCGGATGCGTCCGCCCTTGTCGACGAGCACCCAGTGCGTGATCGGGTGCTCGGACCGCGTGTTGTCCACGGCCTCGCGCGGCTGCGGGGCCCGGAGGGGCTTGCGCGCAGTCTTGGAGAGTCGGCGGGTCCGGGCCGAAGTGCGCGTGCGGTCTGTGGCGGAGCGAGCTGGGCGCCGTGCACGTTCTGTCTTGCGTGCCATGAGACCCTCCTCGTTTCCGTATCAGATGATCATAGTTAACCGTCCATTCATCAAAAAGTCAAGCTTTGTCCGCTTGTTGGGGTGAGTCCTCCGGAGGGTGGTCTCGCCTTCCCCCAGTTCGGAGGGTTTTTCGTGCGTGCGTCTCAGGTGTGCTCGACGGGGGCCGAGGGGTGTCAGGGCGAGTAAAGGTGAACGGAAGGTGAACAAAGAGGGTTGGGGTGGTGTGCGAACGCGAGAGCGGCACCCGCGATCGTTGCGGGTGCCGCTCGCACACAGATCCCTGTCGGAGTGGGTCACTCCTTGAAGATGAGCCCCACGACCTCCAGGTAGAGCTGTTCCGGATAGGGAATGAAGTTGATCTTGCTCAGCGCCTGGTCCTGGCCGGCGGATTCCATCACGAACGTGCCGTACCCCAGGAAGCGCCCCATCAGAGTCCGCTCGAACCGCATGTCGGTGACCTTGCCCAACGGCATCATGTTCACCTGTCGGGTGATCAGTCCCTGGGTCAGCAGCAGCCGGGCCGACGTGATGACGAAGTAGTCCACGGACCAGTCGGCGATGCGCCAGACGAACCACACCAGCACCAGTAGCCACAACCACCAGACGATCGCCAGGGTGGCGCCGGTCTGGCCGATCTCGGTGTTGCTGAGGATGCCCGCGGCGACGAGTGCGCCGAGGACGGACGCGGCAGGGCCGATCAGCACCGCCGGGTGCTTGCGAATGGTCACCACGTCCTGCTCATGGGGCAGGAGATAGCGGTTGACCGACGCTGGAGCGTTGTTGCTCGACGCTACGAGCCGCATGGCCACGGACCCACCTCCGTTACGGCAGGAGCGCGTTGACGAAGCGGGACAGTGATTCGGCACCGCCCATCAGGCCGCCCAAGGCGCCCTGGATCACTCCGGCTGCGCTTTCGGGTTGCGTGAGCAGATAAAAAGCCACGAAACCGATGAGCGCGTAGCCGCCCCATTTTTTCAACTTCGCCACGACTGGCTCCTTTGGGAATCCGCCTGACCCACCAACCCAGGAGTGATTGTCCCACCGACGACCATGCCCGTAAAGCCTGGGGGTCCTCATCGGCGTGGCGGTTATGCCGGACCTCGGACGGTTGTGGCCTCTGTCCGGTTTCGGTGGTGTAAGTATTGCTGGAGAAGGTGGCCCGGAATGCGTTTCGCCCCCGCTGGGAAGCGGAGGCGAAACAGGGCGGGTCGGAGGAACGGGGACCCCTCCCGCCCGGGTGCGGACCGGCGGCTTCGGCCGGAGGCCGTTCGGGAGCGGGTGTCAGCGTCGTTCGGAGTAGGCCATGGCCAGGACCTGGAGGTGCTGGCGGGCGATCCGCTCCACCAGGTCGGGCGTGGCCCTCCCCGTGACGTCCTCGGCACCGTGTCTGGCGGCGTTCACGCAGCGGGTGACGGTGGAGGTGTGGTGGACGCCCGAGAACTCACCTTCCAGTCGGCTGATGACCGGGGTGAAGTGCGGGTCGTGGGCGTGGCGGGTGGATGCGGGGGTCGTAGGCATCTCGCTCCTCGAAGGCCGTTGGGATCGCTGCACAGGGTACTCAACCCGGGGCTTTGAGTAGTCGTCGGAGAGTTGTCGGAAGCCCCTGTCGGAATGCGGTGGAGTCGGACGCGTCGTGGACGCCCGGCCTCGCTGTGGCGGTTTCGGTGTGGTGGGTCGCCCCGGTTACGGGTGGTCAGTAACCATGATCACTCTCGTCTGTTACGTTCCCGTCTCGAAATGAATTCGGCTAATGCAGCACCGCGCCGAGTCGCCGGACTCGCTGCCAGCAGGGACGACACTGGTGCCTAGGAGGGTGGATGCCCGATTTTCGGGCTTTCATTCACACATGGCCGAAAAGAACCCAAAAAGCGCCCAACCGGGCGTTCCGGTGGGCGCTGGTGCCGGTGAGGCGGGTGCGACGAGTCAGACGGTGCCGTACAGGCGGTCGCCCGCGTCGCCCAGGCCGGGCAGGATGAAGCCCTGGTCGTTCAGACGCTCGTCCACGGCGGCCGTCACCACGTTCAGCCTCGCCCCGTGGTCCGGGGCGAGGCTCTCCTCCAGCGTGCGCTCCACCGCGGTCAGCCCCTCGGGGGCGGCGAGCAGGCAGATCGCCGTGATGCGGTCGGCACCCCGCTCCACGAGGAGCGTGAGCGCCGCGGCCAGGGTGCCGCCGGTCGCGAGCATCGGGTCGAGCACGTAGCACTGGCGGCCCGACAGGTCCCGCGGCAGACGGTCGGCGTAGGTGGCGGGCCGGAGGGTCTCCTCGTCGCGGGCCATGCCCAGGAAACCCACCTCCGCCGTCGGCAGCAGACGGGTCATCCCGTCGAGCATCCCCAGACCCGCGCGCAGGATCGGAACCACGAGGGGGGTCGGGCGGGACAAGTGTGTCCCTCCCGTCTCCATGAGCGGCGTTTCAATGGTGACGTCCGTCACCCGCACGTCGCGCGTCGCCTCGTAGGCGAGGAGGGTCACCAACTCGTCGGTCAGGCGCCGGAAGGTCGGGGAGTCGGTCCGCACGTCGCGCAGGGCGGTCAGCTTGTGCGCGACCAAGGGGTGGTCGACGACCAGGGTTTCCAAGGCGTACTCCGAGTGAGCTGGGACGACGGGTCGTGGCCGGGGGAGGTTTCGGCCAGGCCGAGTGTAACCGTGCGCCCCGTCCGGACCGGCGCCGCGACCGCACCGCTCCGGCCGGAGGGGGACGCGCAGTGCGCGTGGGGAGGGGGCGCGGAGTCGACGACTCGTGAGAGCGTGGGGCACAGTGATGCGCGACAAGGGCGGCGCCCGAAGGACGGTGGTCGTTACCATGGCTGACGCACGGGCGATCGGCGCCGCCTCGTCCGGACCTACTGCACCGCCGGGTTGGAGTGACGATGACAGTGATTGATCATGGTGACGACGACTCGGGCGACTTCGCGGCCGTCGCCTACCGGGAAGAGGAGTACTGGGAGGTCGACCTGCTCCCGGTGGCGCTGACCCATGACATCAAGGGCCTCATCCACGCCCTCCGGCAGCAGCCGAGCATCAGCGGCTCCCTCGGGCTGGTGGCGGTCGGGGACGACTTCTTCATCATCGTCCGGGTGTACGGCGAGGAGGTCTCCCTCTTCCTCTCGGACGTGACCGCCTCCGTGGACTGGCAGGTGGCCCGCGACGTCCTCGACCACCTCGACATCGACGTTCCCGACGACGACGACCTCGACCAGGTGCTGCCCGCCGGGGACCTGTCCATCGTCGCCGACCTCGGCCTGGACGAGATGGAGCTCGGTGCCCTCGCGGGAGACCTCGACCTCTACCCCGACGAGGTGCTGGCCAGCGTGTCCGAGCGGCTGGGATTCGCCCAGTCGTTCCAGCGTGTCCTGGACGGCATGGGGTAGGGAGAGGCTCGAAAGCCACCCCTGGAGAACAGGAGAGCGCGTGGTGTCGACCTTCGCAGCCGTCTTCGCCCCCGACGGGAAGGCGTGGCGGGGAACCGAGGCCGAGCTCGGGGACGTGGAGGCGGTCGACGACGTCGCCGACGTCATGATCGACTTCGCGGCCGAGCGGGGAAGCGATCTCTGCCTGCTCCTCGTCGAGGCCGACGACGAGTGGTTCGCGATCGTGCGGACCGAGGAGAGCGGTGAGCCGCGGATCTACCTTTCCGACGTGCGGGTGGCCGACGACCACCCGCTGGCCCGGGTGCTCTCCGAAGCGAGCGGCCTCTCCGTTCCCGAGCAGCCCGAGAGCGCCGGAGCCCGGCCGGCACCGGCCCCGGAGGGGGACGCCGACCTGCTCACGGACCTCGGTATGACCGGGGACGAGCTGCGCTCCCTGTCGACCGGGGGCGGGGTTCTGCCCGGTGACGCGCTGGCGGCCGTGGCGGAGCGGGCGGGTTTCGGTGAACTCCTCGACGACATGAGGCTGTGACCGGGTGGCCGACCGGGAAGCCCTGGACGCCGCTCTGCGCCTGGCCGTCGACGAGGGCGTGCTGGCACTGGAGACCGGGGACGTCCCGGTGGGTGCCGTGGTCCTCGACCCCGCGGGTGCCGTCATCGGCAGGGGCCGCAACGAGCGTGAGGCGACCGGAGACCCTACGGCGCACGCCGAGGTGCTCGCCCTGCGGGCGGCGGCCAGGGAACGCGGTGAGTGGCGGCTGAGCGGCTGCACGCTCGCCGTGACCCTCGAACCCTGCACGATGTGCGCGGGCGCGCTCGTCCTGGCGCGCGTGGACCGGGTGGTGTACGGGGCCCGGGACCCGAAGGCGGGTGCGGCCGGGTCGCTGTGGGACGCGGTGCGCGACCCGCGTCTGAACCACCGTCCGGAGGTCGTTCCGCCGGACCTGGTCGGAGCGGAGGTCGCGGAGCGGTGCGCCGGTCTCCTCAAAGAGTTTTTCGCACACCGCCGCATCCGGTAGGGTGGCTCGCGGTGGAGTCGCCTAGTGGCCGATGGCGCCCGCCTCGAAAGCGGGTAAGGGGCAACCCTTCGAGGGTTCGAATCCCTCCTCCACCGCCGCAGGCCGGTGTCCACCCAGGTGGACGCGGGGCCTTAGAGGTAGCGAGGGCCGGTTGCTCCGAGCCGGTGCACATATGGTGCACACGGTGAGGAGCGACCGGCCTTCTGCGTGTTCGGGACCGTCTCACGGATCCGGGGTCACGCGGCGGGGGCGAGCGCCAGGACCCGGGCGGCGTCCATGGCTTCGGCGACCTCGTCCAGGCGATCGGGGAAGAGGTGCCCGTACCGGTCCAGGGTCATCGTCGCGGTGGCGTGTCCCAGCATGGCTTGCACGACCTTCACGTCCGCCCCGGCCGCGATGGCCAGGGACGCGGCGGTGTGCCGGAGCTTGTGCGGCGTCAGTCCCAAGCCGTCCAGATCGGCATCCTTCACCGCCTTGTCGAACTCCCTCCGACGCCAGTTGCGCAGACGTAGGGCCGCATCCCGCTTGGTGGCGAATACCAGGGCATCATCCGGTCGTTCGTCGACCAGGGGCCGCAGTTCGGCTACCAGGGACGGAGAAATGGGAACGGTACGACTCTTGCCCGTCTTGGGCGACTGTTCCACGAGTTTGCCCTCGACTTCAGCGAAAGCGGTCGTAACCCGGATCCGGCGTCCCTGGAGATCCACTCTCCCGACGCGGAGCGCGGCGGCCTCGTTGAAGCGTAGGCCGGTATAGGCGAGCAGGAGAATAAGCGCCCGGTTGATCCGAGCGCCCGCCGCCACCTGGTCATACTTGGTGCGCAGTGAACCGGCGGCGGTCGCGAGCGCCTCCACCTGGACGTGATCGAGGTAGACGTGTTCGGCCTCACTCGGCTTGGGTAGCGGCACACCCTTGGCCGGGTTGAAGGGGATCCGGCGCGGCACGCACCAACCCAGGACCATGGATAGAACGCTGTGCACATGCCGGGTCTGGGAGGCCCCGAGGTTCGCCCCGCCCTCGTCCCGCGGCTTCTGCATCTCCGCGATCCACACGGCGATGTCCTCGGTGTGGATTGCCGAAAGGGGAAGTTCACCCCAGCGAGGAAGGAGGTAGAGGTCGAGTAGACCCCGGTATTTCCACCAAGTGGAGCGCTTGATATCGGTCCGGGTGATCAGCCACTTCTCGGCCTGTTCCCCGAATGTGGCCCTCCCGTCGTTGGGGTTGCGGTAGGAGCCCTCGTGGAGGCTGTTCTCGATCTCGGTCTGCTTCTTCTCCGCGTCCGGCTTCCTCTTGAAGGTGCCGCCGCTCTTGATCTTCCCGGTGGGGTCGTAGTAGCGGACCATCCATCGGGCGGGCGGGGTGCGGCGGGCAGCCTTGGCCTTCTTCACAGCCTCGTTGTAGGACTTCTCTTTCGTGCGGTCGTAGACCCACGCGCGAGCCATGGGGTTGTGTTCCTTCCAGGAGTAAAGGGGGGCGAGGGTTCAGCGGGAGCGGACCCAGGCGTGGACCTCGTCAGGCAGGTAGCGCACGTACCGACCCACACGGTGGGAGGGAGGGCCGTCGCCCTTGTAGCGCCACTCGTAGAGGGTCTTGGGCGGTACGCGCAGGTAGGCGGCGGTGTCCTTGACCGACCACAGTTCGGCGCGCGGGTGGGGAGAGGGCGAGGTCGTGGCGGTGGCGGTCATGCGGCCCTCGTCTCGTGGATTGCCGAACGTTCGGGAGTCCGGGCGGCGTCGAGTTGTGCGCGGCGTTTGAGGGACTCGCCGACCGCGCGCAGGAGGCGGCGTTCGCGGGGTGCCACGTCCGGATCGGTGGGACGGGCCAGCTCCCAGGCAAAGGAGCCGCGAGCCGTGGAGAGCAGGGCGAGGGGCCGGTGGTCGCCCTCGCCCTGGTCCTCGTCGGCGGGGTCGATGCCCAGGGTGTCCAGGACCCAGGCGAGCCGGTCCGCCTTGTGATCGGCCAGGGTCTTACCCGACCACTTGCGCGAGACCAGCACCCGGCGTCCGGCGTAGCCCAGGTGTTCGCGGCGGTGGGCCTTGGAGCGGCAGAACCCGGGGCGGAGCCCGGCTTTGGGGTCCTTGGGTTGGAGGCCGTAGCGCAGCCAGTTCGCGCAGCGGGGCGAGCACGGTTCGAACCGCAGCGCGTCCAACAGGCGGTCCACGTGCTGTTCCTGCGACACCGTCTCGACTTGGTGGCAGTCGGCGAGGTCCTTCGTCAGGTACTTGGCCAGGTAGCGCACGCACCGGTCGGCGTCCGCCGAGCCCGCGACGACCCCTTTGGCATCGAGTTGGCGTCCGAACCGCGCCACGTGGTGCGGTTGCGCGTTGGGGTCCTCGTCCAGGGCATCGAGCGCCTCGTCCCAGGTGGGCAGGACCTCGCCCGTGGCGGGGTCGAGGTAGGTGGCGGTGTCCTCGTCCCACACCGGGAGGCGGTCGCCCTCGTAGACGACGCGGTCGGCGTTGGGCCACCACACCTGGTGGTAGGTGGCGGCGGCGATCTGTCGGAGTTCGGCCCGGGGCAGGGTGCCCCGGGTGGCCATGTGCAGGTGCGGGGCCAGACGCCGTTGCGGTTCGACGGAGGCGAAATACTGCACGTCGAACCCGGCCACCCGGCGCAGGTTCTGCACGAACCGGTCGATGAGCTTGGAGAAGTGCAGGGCGTCCCGCGCGGCCCGCCGGTAGTCGTAGGCGGCGGGGTCGACCGGGGTGCCGTCCGACTTCACACGGCCGTAGGAGTCCAGCGTCAGGGTGAGGAACAGCGAGGGCCGGAACGTCCGGCCCGTGTGGGGGTCGGTGTAGGAGCGTCCGACCGTGGTGGGGCGCATCGCGCGCTTGGGCAGGTCCGGCACGTCCTGACGCCGCCTGGTGGAGCGCACCCGACGCGGCGTGGCCCCGGACGGGGAGGATCCCGAACGGGTCACCGATCCCCGCAGGCCGGAGGCGGTGATCTCCTCGTCCAGGTCGGCGATGGCAGCGTCCAGGCGGAACAGGTCCTCGTCCGAGGCGTCCCCGGCAGCGGCGATACGGTCGCGCTGGGCGGTCACTATGGCGCGCTGTTGCACCCAGTCCCGTTGCGTCTGGGTGGGCGGGTCGGGGTCCACGACGGGGTCCTCTGCCAGGTGCCAGCCCTCTTCACACTGGGACCGGCGCAGCGAGCGTTTGCGTTTGGCGCAGGCCGGACAGCGCGATTCCAGCGTGGACCCGCACGGCACGTCCACGATCTCGCTGGTACCGGTGGCCAGGTCGGTGCGTCGGAGGGAGACGGGGCGGATGCACACCCCGTGGTCCGCGGCCACCTGTTCGGCGACCTCACGGGCCAGGGGTTGCGCCAGCCGTTCGGCCCGAGTGGACTTACCGGTCAGAGTCGGCATCAGCCCACCCCGCCGCCCGACGAGGAGGGGTCAGAGCCGTAGACCTGGACCATCGCGGTGATGTTCGCGTCTGAGACGTAGGCGGCCCGCACCCGCACCGGGGCCGGTGAGCCCTCCACCCGCACGAACCCCACCCCCGGAAGGCCGGGGTCGATCAGGTGCGCGTTCGCGCCCCGGTCGCGTGCCCCTTCGCCGAGGACCATGTCCACCTGCGACGCCTCGTCCAACCGCAGAGCCACCTTGTCCGGGAACAGGTTGCGCAGGTTCATCACCTCCTTGCGCGGATCCTGCAACGCCGCCAGCACGCAGAAGCCCACCGACCGGCCCTGTGAGGTGAGGGTGGCGATCGCGTTCTCCGCCCGGCGCCGCACGTCCCGGTCGGGATGGTAGGCGGTCAGGAACGCCACCTCGTCCAGCACCACCACCACGAACGGATCCGCCACCGTGGGCGTGTGCGCCCGCTGCCTGCCCGCGTAGCGTCGGGCGCGTTCCTGCATGGTGCCCACCGCCCGCTCCAACAGGGCCACCGCCGCGCCCGCCTCGTCGGCGTAGTGGGCGAACAACGCCCGCCCATAGGACAGTTCCATGCGTTTGGGGTCGACCGCCCACACCTGCGCCGTCCCCGCATCGATCGCGGGCAGCATCGCGCGCACCGCTGACCAGATCACCGAGCCCTTCCCTGAGCCGGTCACGCCCGCCACTAGGACGTGTGTGCCGTGCAGGCGCAGCGCCCACCGCGCGCCGTCCTCGCGCACACCCACGCCCAGAGCGCCCAGATCCGCCCACTCGCCCACGTCCAGGGCGGGCACGGTGCGGGCGAGGGTGTCCCGGCGCGGGAACTCCAGCGTGATCTTGCGCGGGCCTTCCACCAGCACGCGGCAGGAGGGCGCGCCGAAGCCGTGGGCGAGTTCGGCCACGCGCGTCTCGAAGTGGGCGGGTGAGGTGCCCGCCACGAGGGTGATGCGCACTCGGTCCGCCCACTCCGTGCAGAGGACGCGGCGGATGCGCGGGAGGTAGCGGCGCTCCTGGTAGGACTCGGCCAGTCCGGAGATGACCAGGACGGGTTGCCAGTGGCGGCGGTAGACCATCACGTGCCGCCACCACGCCAACAAGCGCAGGGTGACCCAGGCCCGGAAAGAGGAAGGCCGGATGCGCCACCACACCAGAGAGGCCACGGCCGCCGAGCCCCACAGTCCGGCGAGGCCGGGCCAGTCCAGCCACCACCACGCCCCGCCCGAGAGGACGGCGGAGGCGACCATGACCGGGAAACGGAACGGCAGCGTGACCAGGAACCGCACCAGCCGCCAGATCCAGGATGCCAGGACCACGATCCCGGGGGTCTCCACGATCGGGGTCGTCCAGCGCACCCCCTGGGCCGGAGAGGGCAGGGTCGGGGGCGTCTGCGCGGCCCCCACCTTCGCTGAGCGCATCAGAGCACACCCCCGCCCCGGTTCACACGGTTCTCGTTCTGGTCCAGGGCGCGGGAGCGCATCAGGCGGGCACGGTCGGCGACCTCGACCGCGTCCTGGGTGCCCGCATCGGCCAGGGCATCGAACACCCGCGCCTTGAAGGCGTAGAAGTCCGCCCACTCACCAGGCGAGGTACGGGGGGCCTCGACCGCGTCGAGGTAGGCGTGCACCAGGGCGGTGCCGGTCAGAGTGGACAGGTCATCGGGGTAGGGGGACATACTGGAAACACCTCTTGTGAGAGTTGGGAAGCTTCCGAGGGGTGACAGGGGCGGCTCAGGTGTTGGCGCACCAGGCCGCCCCGCTTACATGTCAGGAGGCCATCAGGCCGCGTCCTTGGCCGGAGAACGACGGGTGCCGCCAGCGGCACCGGCGGTCGGGGGCTTCACACCCCGGGCGCGGAGCGAGTAGGCCACCCGGGGGCGACGGCCGTTGTCGTCCACATAGGGCATGACCGCCATGGATTCGAACTCCACTGGCCGGAACGGCAGCCCGGGAACCTCGTCCGGGAGGGTGGGGCACACTTTCGCGGGGATCTTGACCTTCACACTCTTGGCCTTGCCCCGCGCATCGGGGTCGGCGTCGATCACGTCCACCGCCCACAGCGGCAGGCCCGTGTCCTTGTCGAGCTGGGGCCGCTTGGTCTCGAAGTCGGTGATCGCCTCCACCCCGAGCGCGAACGCGCCGTGGGGGAACACGGCGGCGAACTCCACCGGCAACGCACCCTGAATCGCCATATCGGCAGTCCTTTCTTCTGTGTTCATGCTGGTCACGACTCCTGGAGCGATCGGCGAGCGATCAACCGAACCAGAGAATCGATACATGTATAGCATGTATCGAACTTGGCTTCCAGTCATCAGAGCCGAAGACTTCACCGGGAGCGGTCGGAACCTCGGAGCCGTGGGCGGTGTGGACGGTTACCACCCTGACCGAGGAGGGCCGGACGAGATCACTACATGGCTGGACGTGTTCAGGACGTCTCGATACTGTGAGCGCGTCCTTAGCCATCCTGCGGAGCCCGGGGGACATGCCGAACGAGAGGCTGCGAGCCGCACTACTCCAGCGCGGGGTCACACCGTCCGACCTGGCCGACACCATCGGTGTGGACGCCAAGAGCGTTGAACGCTGGATCACCCAGGGACGCACGCCCTACCGGCGGCACCGCTACGCCACCGCGGCCTACCTCGAAGTCGACGAGGTCTACCTCTGGCCGGACGCCCTACCGCCGGAGCAGGCCAAGGCCGCCTCGCAGAGCGAGATCGTGGAGATCCACCCCCACCGCTGGAGCGTCCCGCCGGACCTGTGGAAGCGCCTGTTCGAGGACGCGCGGGAAGAGATCGCGATCCTGGTCTACAGCGGGTTCTTCATCGCCGACGACCCCGGCATGCTCCGACTGCTCGCCGACAAGGCCCGGGACGGGGTCCGCGTGCGCGTGCTGTTGGGCGACCCCGACAGTGAGGCCGTCGCCCAGCGCGGCAGGGACGAGGGCATCAACGAGTTCATGGCCGCCAAGGTCAGGAACGTGATCCTGATGCACCGGGAGCTGCGCGCCGTGGAGGGTACCGAGTTCCGCTTGCACGGGACCACCCTGTACAACTCGCTCTACCGCGCCGATGACCAACTCCTGGTCAACACGCACGTGTACGGGGTGATGGCCGCCCAGGCGCCCGTCTTCCACCTGCGCAAGGTGCCCGGCGGTGCCATGATGAACACCTACCTGGAGAGCTTCGAGAAGGTGTGGAACCAGGCGACCCCGCTCGACGGAGAGTAGGCCCATGGGCAGGCGGATCGACTACTACGACGACCCCGAGGCACCGGCGGCGAACAGCCTCGTGCCGTCCGTGAACGTGTTCGTGGTCAACGACCGCGACGAAGTCCTGATGATCCGCCGCACCGACAACGACAACTGGGCCGTCCCCGGCGGAGCCGTCGACCTGGGCGAGTCCGTCCCCCAGGCGGCGATCCGCGAGACGCTGGAGGAGACCGGGGTGACGTGCGAGATCACCGCGACCGTGGGCATCTACAGCGACCCCAAGCACATCATCTACTACACCAGCGACGGCGAGGCCCGCCAGGAGTTCTCGATCGCCTTCACCGCCCGGCCGGTATCCGGCCAGCCCAGGCCCAGCAGCGAGTCCAAGGAAGTGGTCTGGATCCCCAAAGGCGAGTTGGCGACCTACCGCATGGACCGGTCCATGCGTCTTCGCGTCGGACACTTCCTCGCAGGCGGACCGATGCACATCGGGTGAGGTCAGCCCACTTCGGCGAGTCTCTGTTCGGTGACGCGCACCGAGGCGGTCAGCAGCGGTGAGGAGCGGGTGATGGAGCGGTGCACGACGTGGTCGGGCTGGTAGCGCTTCAGGATCTCCGCGAGACGGCGTTCGACCGGCAGGTGCACCCCGTCGGGGCCGGTGGTCATGTCCGAGTAGGTCAGCGCGTCCAGCAGCCCGTCCCCGGGGTGGGCGAACTCCCCTTCCAGGAGGCCGGGCATCCCGCGTTCGGCGGCTTCGACCACGGCGCAGGAGTGGTAGGCCACCAGGGACACCAGGGCCGGATCCGCGCCCTGGACGTCGCGCAGGTACCGGGCGCCGTCCAGTGGATGAAAGCCGGTAAGCGCCAGCTCCGGCGAATAGCCGATGTCGTGCAGCCAGGCGGAGGCTTCGACCAGGTCGGCGTCCGCACCGAGCACGCCTTTCAGGGTGCGGGCCTGTTCGGCCACGCCCTGTGTGTGCGCCCACCTTCGGGGCAACGGCTGTTCGAGCAGTTCTCGCGCGAGTTCCCGCGCCCAGTGAACATGTCCCACATGCGCAAGGCTAACCCGTAGCCGTTTCCCCGCCCTTGACGAACCTTCCCTTGCCGCGGACGACGCTGATCAGGCCGGTGCCCTCCAGTTCGGAGAGGGCTTGACGGGCCGTCCCCCGGGAGACCCCGTACCGGTCCACGATCGCGGCCTCACTGGGCAGGGGGTCACCGGGACCGAGTCGGCCGCTGGTGATCTCCTCCCTCAGTTCGGCCGCGATGCGGCGGTACTGGACCGGGGGGCGGCCGTCGTCAGGCCCTTCGCGTTCCTCGACGCTGCACACGATGCGCCCGGTGCCTTGGAGCGCGCGGATCAGCCGTTCCTTCTCCAGAGCCGCCAGAGCCCGCCGGACCGTGGTCCGCGAGACACCGAACTCGGCGCTGAGCGCGGATTCGGAGGGCAGCACATCACCCGGGGCGAACTCCCCGCTGTCGATACGGGTCTTCAACGACGCCGCGATCTGGTGGTAGGTCCCCCATGGGGTGCGCGGGCTCACGTGGGCTCCTCCAGGCAGGACAGCAGACGACAAACGGTGCGTGGCAAGGATAGGCACCGGCCGGTGCCCGGTGGCGAAGGTCAGTCGCCGTAGACGTAGGTGGACTCGGTCAGGGGCGAGGCATCCAGCGCCAGTTGCCAGGCGATCACGTCGCCTTGGCGCACGACGGCCCGGTGTTCCTCGTCGGTGAGATCGTCCGGGACGGGGTCGGCCTCACCGGCCCGAAGGTCGCCGATCACCCTCGTTCCTCCTTCGCCGGGAAGACCGGAGGAACACCGCGTTTACGTAGGCGCTCTTCCAACTGGTCGGGGGTGTACTCAATCTCGGTACGCCAACTGGCACGGCTGTCGTGGGCGGTGGCCACCCACAGGCGACCGGTCCACACGATGCGGTGCGAGCGCCCCCAGCGCTCACGGAACCGCTCCAGGACCACGCGCGGCGGTTCCCAGCGTGCACCGTGGGCATCCATGTGGTCGCCGTCATGGCCGGTTTCGCGTTCGCAGGTGCGCGGGAGTCCCGAGGGGTTCAGGCTGGTCTCACCGCAAGGCGGGGATGTTGTGCTCATGCGGCGACCGCCTCCGGTCGGGACAGCTCCAGAAGCAGGTCCAGGCCGCGGTTGGGTCGCGTGAGGGGACGTGCGAGGGGCCGGACCTTCGGTGTGGTGTGCAGGACGTAGGGGCGGACGATGTCCGCCGAGGCGTGGACCGGGTAGGCCGGCGGCGACGGCGTGAACGGGATCGGCGCCCGGGGGCGAAGGGTGGCCGGCCTACGCGGGGTCGGTTCCCGTGTCCGGAGGTAGGCGAGCAGGTTCCGCATGGGTCCCCCTGGAGAGGTTCGGATGCAGGCCCCGGCGGGATCGACGGTGTGCGCCGGAGCCCTCGTACATGCGGAAACGATGCTCTGAGTAAGCGGACATGTGTACCACGTATCGGACAAGTTCAGGGACGTCTAGGGACGTCTTCTGTTATCGTCGGGTTCCCGACCCCCGAAGGGCACCGCGACGTGAACGCTGCACTGCACCAGGCACTGACCGCGTCCCACCTCACCGAGACCGACGTGGCCGCACACCTGGCCGTCGACCCCAAGACCGTCCGCCGATGGCTGTCCGGACAGCGGCCCTACCCCCGCCACCGCTGGGCACTCGCACAACTCCTCCAGGCCGAGGAGGAAACCCTGTGGCCGCCACAGGAGCCGCCCCGCGACGAGAAGGCCCCCCTGTCCGAGCACGCCCACCGCGTCTACGCCCACCGGTGGCAGGTCTCGCGGGAGGTCTGGCACCGCCTGTTCGAGGAAGCGGAGCAGGAGATCGGGATCCTCGTCTACAGCGGCTTGTTCCTCGCAGACGACGCCGGAATCCTGGACGTCCTCACAGCACGTGCCCGCGCGGGGGTAAGCGTGCGGATCCTGCTCGGAGATCCCGACTCACCCGAACTCCAGCGCCGGGGCCAGGACGAGGGAATCAGGGACGCCCTGTCGGCCAGGGCACGGAACGCGATACTGCTGTTCCACCCACTGGCGGAGGTCGACGGCGTCGAGATCCGGACACACGCGACCGTGCTGTACAACTCCATCTACCTGACGGAGAAGCGGTTGCTGGTCAACCAGCACATCTACGGCCTGCCAGCGGCCAAGTCCCCCGTGGTCGAGATCGACCGCACCACGTCCCCCGAGATGGCCGAGACCTACATGCAGAGTTTCCATTTGGCATGGACGTCCGGGAAGCCCGTCACCGAGTAGTCCCGGCCCTGTGGTTGCCGAGTTGGGCTGTATGGGATCAAGGCGACGGCGCAAGCGCCGTCGCAGCGGCCTACGGCCACTGCTCGGGCTGCGGGCTGCCGCCCGGTCCCGAGCGCGGCCGATGGCCGTACTACTTGGCATCATGACGCGACCCAGGGACGAACGGTTGCCGTTCGAGAGAAATTGGCTTCTGACGTGCTCAGACCCCGAGGCACCCGGTAGCGGAGTGCGACTGTCATGGGTAGCTGACACCAGCGCTACCGGGCACCTCGGACCGGCTGAATCGCAACCCACTGTTGTGGTTACTCAGGGCAGCGCCCCGAGTGCGTGAACGCTCTACCTCGCAGTGGGTACGATTCCCTTCCAACCACAGGAGGCGACGCCTATGTCACTGGTTCGCAAAGGGTCCCGCCATATCACCGTGGACGGCACCGGCTACCGGTGGCGCGTCCGACGTCGGCCGACCTACGCACAGGCCCTCTGCGAGTTCCCCATGACCTTCGCCGTGGAACTGGCGGAGGAGCCAGGGCAGACCCTCGTAGTCGCCACCCAACACCCGCATCCCGGATCCTGGCTGTCGGACGCACCTCCCGTTCCCGTGACGCCGGGTATCGTCTCCACCGCCATCCGAAGCGCTCTCGCGCAGGGGTGGTCCCCGGCCTGCCCCGGATCGGCCCACCACATGAAGCTCTAGCCACCGAAAGTCCGTGCCCGTTGCGTGCCCGTTCGGATGGCGACAGACGGGGACTCACGGTCATTCAGACGGCAACCTTCCACGAAGTGGCAGGTCAGGGGTGCGCAGATCAGCGGGATTCCACGGCCTCGAATTCCCAAGCTGATGACGTGCTCGGATCCCGAGATACCCGACAGCGGAGGCGTCTGTCTTGGGTGACTGACTCCAGCGCTGTCGGGCACCTCGGACCAAAACCGTGGTTGCCGAAGACTGGGGCTGGGGCAGCAGTGGCGAGAGTTCCAGGAGTGCGCGGCCTAGCTGGGGCGAAGGGCTATGGCGGGCATGCAGAGCAATGCACATTCGGTGCACACGGTGTCCGGAGGGCACCGGGAACGTTGGGAACCGATAGGGGTTCCCCCGCAGGTCAGCAACGGTTTTCGGATCCGGACAGCAGATCACTTCCACGCTTCGATAGGTCAACCCTTCGAGGGTTCGAATCCCTCCTCCACCGCCGCAGGCCGGTGTCCACCCAGGTGGACGCGGGGCCTTAGAGGTAGCGAGGGCCGGTGGGTTCCGGATGACGGAACCCACCGGCCCTTTCGCGTGCCCGGGACCGGCCCGGCCCGGCCCGGCCCGGCCCGGCCCGGCCCCCGGAACGGAGAACCGCCCCCGGTCGTCCCGGGGGCGGTCCTCCTCGCACTCAGTGGTCCCAGCACTCAGTGGTCAATACGTCGAGGCGGTCACTTCGCGACGTCGGACCGGGCGGCCTCGACGCGGTTGCGCAGCGAGTCCGCCAGCGGGATGTAGCCCTCGCGGACGTTGGTCCGCTCGGCCGCGACGACCTGGCGCACGTAGGAGCCGTGCGACTTGTAGCGCTCGGCCAGCTCCTCGTCCGAGTACGGCTCGTACGAGCCGAAGAGGACGCAGAAGAAGTCCGAGGGGCTCGCCGCGGTGTTCACACCGGTGTTGAGGGCGGTGGGCGCCTCCACCTGGGAGAGTCGGATGCCGCCGAGCGCGTGGCCGTCCTCGTCCCGGGCGATACCGCCCTCGGCGGTCCGCTGGATCGGGTCGGCCTCCGGCGGGGCGGTGCCGTCGGCCGCCCACGAACTGAGGTGGTCGTAGGAGGCGTTGAGCACGTGGTGCAGCGGTGCGCGGCTGAACGGCGGCCGGGCACAGCTGTAGTCCGGCTGGCCGCCGGGCAGGTCGCGCTCCTCCACACCCTCACGCGCGGCGCGGCCACCCCACCCGGAGTGCGCGGTGCCCGCGACCTCCCAGATGTGCACGTTCTCGCCGACGGGCTGGGCGGGGAACAGACCGAGGTCGGTCTCGGAGAGCACCTGGAAGGCAGGCTCGGGCCGGTCGCTCGTGGGGGCGGAGCCGACGATGAAGCCGTAGCCGTCGAAGACCGGCTCGACGTGGGGCAGCACCCGGTCGTAGTAGGCGGTCATGCGGCCCGCCGACTGCGAGGCGCCGATCGCCAGGAACTGGTCGAGGCGGATCCGGCCGAGCAGCGGGCTGTCGGAGCCGCGGAGCGCCTGGGCGGCCTGGGCGAAGATGTCGTAGGACAGCTGGTCGTCCTCGACGGTGCCGCCGTCGGTGACGTCCAGGTCGCCGTAGCGGGCGGGGCTCCACTCGGTGAGATAGGAGACGCCGACGTTCTGGGCGGAGACGCCGACCCAGGTGTAGCCCTCGCGCATGATGTGCTCGGCGCTGGGCGACCACAGGGCGTCGATGTCGTAGCCGGCGCTGACGTTCTGCCACTCCACCAGCGCGGTGCCGTTGGAGTCCCACCGGTGCTCGGGACGGCGGACGACGACCCTGGTCTTGTAGGGGTGCTCGGAGGCGACCGCGCCGTCGGCGTACTGGTGGGCGGTGCCGGAGATGAAGAACTCTTCTTCGACGTAGTCGTACCGGTCGAGGTCGGCGTCGGTGGCGAAGAAGGGGTAGGTGTCCTCGATGCTGTCCGCGGCGGGGTCACCGGGGGCGGCGCCCGGGAGGGGGCCCTCCACGTCGGGCACGGGGACCGGGATCAGGTCGGCGGAGGGTTCGGCGGGCAGCGGGGCGGCGGAGGCCAGTGGGGCGGTCAGCACGAGGCCGACGCCGATGGCGACGACCGCCGTTCCCAGTCTTCGTGGTAGCACGGGCACGATGACATCCCTTCTCAGCGGGGGTGGGGGGTGGTGCGGGTGGCCCCGGAGGGCCACCCGCACCCTTTATCGACCGACGTCGGACCGGGCGGCCTCGACGCGGTTGTGCAGGGAGTCGGCGAGCGTGATGTAGCCGTCACGCACGTTCTGGCGTTCGGTGCGGGCCACCTGGCGCACGTAGGAGCCGTGCGAGCGGTACAGCTCGTCCAGCTCCGCCTCGGCGTAGGGCTCGTGCGAGCCGTACAGGGTGCAGAAGAACGCGCTCTCCTGGGTGGCGCCGGTGTTCACGCCGGTGTTGAGGGCGATGGGCACCTCGACCTGGGAGAGTCGGATACCGCCGAGCGCGTGGCCGTCCTCGTCCCGGGCGGCGCCGCCCTCGGCGTTGCGGACGATCGGGTCCGCGGCGGGCGGTGCGGTGCCTCCGGCGGCCCACGCGCTGAGGTGGTCGTAGGCGGAGTTGAGCACGTGGTGCATCGGAACCCGGCTGAACGGCGGTCGGGCGCAGTCGGCCGCGGTCTCCTCGCCGAGGTCGCGCGCGACGACGGCTTCCCGGGCCTCGCGGCCGCCGGCGCCGGCGTGGCTGGCTCCGGCGACCTCCCAGCGGCGGAGGGTGTCGGTCTCCTCCGGCAGCACGAAGAAGGGCAGGTTGATGTCGGTCTCGGAGAGCACCTGGAAGGCGGGCTCGGGCCGGTCGTTCACGGGGGCGGAGCCGACCATGAAGCCGTAGCCGTCGAAGACCGGCTCGACGTACGGGAGGATCTCCTCGTAGTAGATCGTCATGCGGTTCGACGACTGCGAGGCGCCGATCGCCAGGAACTGGTCGAGGTCGATGCCGCCCGCGAGGGCGCTGTCGGAGGAGCGCAGCTCCTGCGCGGCCTGGGCGAAGACGTCGTAGGACAGCTGGTCGTCCTCGACGGTGCCGCCGTCGGTGACGTCCAGGTCGCCGTAGCGGGCGGGGCTCCACTCGGTCAGGTGGGAGACGCCGACGTTCTGGGCGGAGACGCCGACCCAGGTGTAGCCCTCGCGCATGATGTGGTCGGCGCTGGGGGACCACAGGGCGTCCAGGTCGTGGCCCGCCGTGACGTTCTGCCACTCGATCAGGGCGGTGCCGTTGGAGTCCCACCGGCGCTCGGGGCGGCGGACCACCACACGCGTCTCGTAGGGGTGCTCGGAGGCGACCGCGCCGTCGGCGTACTGGTGGGCGGTGCCGGAGATGAAGAACTCTTCTTCGACGTAGTCGTACCGGTCGAGGTCGGCGTCGGTGGCGAAGAAGGGGTAGGTGTCCTCGATGCTGTCCGCGGCGGGGTCACCGGGGGCGGCGCCCGGGAGGGGGCCCTCGACCTCGGGGACCGGAACGGGGACGAGACCTTCGGCGGAGGGCTCGGCGGGTGGCGGGGCGGCGGAGGCCAGCGGGGCGGTCAGCACGAGGCCGGCGCCCACGGCGAAGACCGTCGTTCCCAGTCTCCTGGATGTCGCGGACACAGTGGTGTCCTCCTTCGGGGGCTCGGGGGAGGGGCCGGAAACCGACCACTGTCGGCCCCGCGAAGGTATAGCGGTGTGTCAGAGCCCACAACGGTTTGGGGGGGTGCCCGGATATGAACAGGTCATTTTCCTGATATCTCGGCCGGTGGCAGCCGGGTCGACCGGTGTGCCCCCGGATGGACGGCCGACGCTGGACCGCGCCGACGACCGGGGAGGGGTCAGCTCTCCGCAGCGGTGCCGCGGGCCACGCCTTCGAGCCCCTCCAGTTCACCGATCGCCTCGTCCAGCCAGGTGACCCAGAAGCTCTCCAGGTCGATACCGGCTCTGAGCACCAGGCGCTGGACGCGCTCCCGGTCGGTGCCGCGCCGCCGCTCGGTGTCGCGCCGTTCGATCGAGCGGTACTCCTCCAGCCGTGCCGCGTGCAGGCCACGGTGCCGGTGCATCTCCGCCATGAGCCCGCCCAGGCCGACGACCCCCGCCGCGCGCAGGCGCAGCGGCAGGGGGTCGCGGGTCGGCCGCGGCTCCTCGGCCTCGTCCACCCAGCGCTCCAGCTCGGCCCGGCCCTCCGGCAGCACCTCGTACTCCTTGCGCATGCCCCGGCTCGGTACGTCCGAGGGCAGCGCCCGGATCAGCCCCGTCTTCTCCAGCTTGCCCAGTTCGCGGTAGATCTGCTGGTGGGTGGCGGACCAGAAGTAGCCGATCGACCGGTCGAACCGGCGGGTCAGCTCCAGCCCGGAGGACGGCTTCTCCAGCAGGGCGGTGAGGATCGCGTAGGGCAGGGACATGGGCGCATTCTAGGTTCGCCTCACAGGGCGGCGGCCAGTTCCGTGCCCTGGGCGATGGCGCGCTTGGCGTCGAGTTCGGCGGCCACGTCGGCACCGCCGATCAGGTGCGGCCTCCGGCC
Organism: Nocardiopsis sp. LOL_012; assembly: GCF_048060475.1. Taxonomy (NCBI): domain Bacteria; kingdom Bacillati; phylum Actinomycetota; class Actinomycetes; order Streptosporangiales; family Nocardiopsidaceae; genus Nocardiopsis; species Nocardiopsis sp. LOL_012. Next base: position 151,876 of record NZ_JBHMIV010000005.1, read on the forward strand.
GGCCGCGGTCAGCGCGTCGGCGAGGTCGCGGCGCGGCTCCTGGCCCGCGCACACCACGACGGTGTCGACGTCGAGCACGCGGGGCTCGTCGTCCACGGTCAGGTGGAGGCCGTCGTCGTCGATGCGCTCGTAGTCGGCGCCCGCGATCATCTCCACCCCGCGGTGGCGCAGTTCCACGCGGTGGATCCAGCCGGTGGTCTTGCCCAGGCCCGCGCCGACCTTGCCGGTCTTGCGCTGGATCAGGTGCACCTTGCGCCGCGGTGCCGGGCGCTCGGGATCGGTGAGCCCGCCCGGGGTGGTGTGGCCGGTGTCCACGCCCCACTGGCGGAAGAACTCCGCGGGGTCGAGGGAGGCCTGCTCCCCGCCGTCGGTGAGGAACTCGGCGACGTCGAAGCCGATGCCGCCGGCGCCGATGATCGCCACCGTGGCGCCGACCTCGGCGCCGCCGCGCAGAACGTCGGTGTAGCCGACCGCCTTCGGGTGGTCGATACCGGGGATCTCCGGGGTGCGGGGGGTGACGCCGGTGGCGATGACGACCTCGTCGTAGCCGTCGAGGTCGTCGGCGGTGACGCGGGTCCCCAGGCGCACGTCCACACCGTGTTCGGAGAGTTGGACGCGGTAGTAGCGGAGGGTCTCGTCGAACTCCTCCTTTCCGGGGATCCGGCGGGCCATGTCGAACTGGCCGCCGATCTCCTCGGCCGCGTCGAAGAGGGTGACCGTGTGGCCCCGCTGCGCGGCGGACACGGAGCAGGCGAGCCCGGCGGGGCCCGCACCGACGACGGCGACGCTCTTGCGGGTCCGGGTGGGGGAGAGGACGAGTTCCGTCTCACGGCAGGCGCGGGGGTTCACCAGGCAGGAGGCGGCCTTGCCGCTGAAGGTGTGGTCCAGGCACGCCTGGTTGCAGCCGATGCAGGTGTTGATCGCCTCGGGGGTGCCAGCGGCGGACTTGGCGACGAAGTCGGGGTCGGCGAGCAGGGGGCGGGCGAGCGAGACCATGTCCGCGTGGCCCTCGGCGAGGATGCGTTCGGCGACCTCGGGGGTGTTGATGCGGTTGACGGCGACGAGGGGGACGCCCACCTCGCCCATGAGCTTGCGGGTGACCCAACTGTAGGCGCCGCGGGGGACGGAGGTCGCGATGGTGGGGACGCGCGCCTCGTGCCAGCCGATGCCGGTGTTGATGATGCTGGCCCCGGCCGCCTCGATCTCCTTGGCGAGCCGTACGACCTCGTCGAAGGTGGAGCCGCCGGGGACCAGGTCGAGCATGGACAGGCGGTAGACGATGATGAAGTCGTCCCCCACGCGGGCGCGGACCCGCCGCATGACCTCCAGGGGGAAGCGGACGCGGTTCTCGTAGGAGCCGCCCCACCGGTCCCGGCGCTTGTTGGTGGCGGGGGCGATGAACTGGTTGATGAGGTAGCCCTCGGAGCCCATGATCTCGACACCGTCGTAGCCGGCCCGCCGGGCGAGTTCGGCGGAGCGCGCGTAGGCGTCGATGGTCCGCTCGATCTCGTCGTCGGTGAGTTCGTGCGGGACGAAGGGGCTGATGGGAGCCTGGATGGGGCTGGGGGCCACCGCGTTCTCGTTGAAGGCGTAGCGGCCGGTGTGCAGGATCTGCATGGCGATCCGGCCGCCCGCCCGGTGGACGGCGTCGGTGACCGCGCGGTGCCGGTCGGCGTCGGCCTCGGTGGTCATGGCGGCCCTGCCGCTGGAGGTGGCGCCCTCGGGGGCGGGGGCGATGCCGCCGGTGATGATGAGGCCTACACCGCCGCGGGCGCGCTCGGCGTAGAAGGCGGCCATCCGCTCGAAGCCGTCGGGGGCCTCCTCCAGGCCGATGTGCATCGAGCCCATGATCACTCGGTTGGGCAGGGTGGTGTGGCCCAGGTCCAGTGGTTCCAGCAGGTGGGGGTACTCGCTCATGTGCCTCTCCTCGCGCGGATGCTCCGTCGGGCCGGTGTCCGGACGGCCCACACCACATTATGCAACGAGTTGCAAAATGGTTCGGAGGGAGCCCCCGGATCCTGGACCGGGCCACGGTCGCCGGTTCGTGGCGGGAACGCCCGGGGCCTCGCACGCGTCGTTCTCCCGGAGCCCCACGACGAAGGGCGAGGAGTACCGACCATGGCCCCCCTCACGCTCCCGCTGAACGCACAGGCCGAGCCGTACGGGCGCTTCCCCCATTCGGACGGTCACCTCGACGGCGCGCCGCTGGTGTACCTGGCGATGATGCTCACCGCCGTGGCCGTCTACCTGCTGTACTGCGCCTACCGGGGGTGGCGCGGAGCCCTGCCGCCCAACCCGCTGTTCGGGATCCGCACCGGGTACACGCGCTCGGGGGAGCGGGCCTGGTACGCAGTCCACCGGCGGATCGCGCCCTGGCTCGGGGGTTCGGGGGCCGTGCTCCTGCTCACCGCGGCGGCCCTCTTCCCCGCCCAGTTCCGGGACGGACAGCTCGTCGTCCTCCCGGCGGGTGCGGTTCTGGCCGGTGCCCTGGCGGTGGTCGGCACAGCTCGGGCGACCCGGTCCGCCCGCCGGGAGGAGGGCCCGGAAGAGGCCGACTGAGACCAAGAATGAGACCACGCACGACGAAGGCCCGGGGCGCTGGTGCGCTCCGGGCCTTCGTTTCGGCTGGTGAGCCGTGGCGGAGGATAGGGGATTTGAACCCCTGAGGGATTGCTCCCAACACGATTTCCAATCGTGCGCCCTAGGCCACTAGGCGAATCCTCCGCCGACAACTCTACAGGCTCACGGGGGATGGTTCGAACGGTCGCCCCGTGGCCGGTCCGCGCGGGTCAGCTCTGGCTGGACAGGACGCCCTTGATGGTGTTGTTGCGGAAGGCGTCGACGAACAGCGCGTGGTCGGCCCGGGCCTGCGCGGCGTAGGCGTGCGCGAAGTCCACGCACCACGACGCGAACTCCTCGTCGCGTCCGTCGAGGACACCGGCCACGGCCTCCTCGACCACGCCGCTCACCAGGCCGGAGTCCGCGTGCGAGTCCGACACGCAGTGCGCCTTGGCGGTCGCGCGGCCCAGGTAGTCCAGCACGGGGGCGATCTCCGACGGCTCGGTGAGCCCGCTCCAGTCCAGGTCGTTGGTGTAGGGGGAGATCTCGCTGACTACGAAGCCGGCACCGTCGATACTGGTGTGGCCCAGCAGCGGGTCGGCGTGTGCCTGGAGCGCCCGCTGGGACACGGCGGTGCGGTGGCCGTGGTGCTCGAAGGCGTCCATGATGTACTGGTCGGTCACCACCCGTGACGGTGCGGCGACGTTCCCCTGCTTCATGGACAGGACGATGTCGTTGTCCCACGCCTCCGAGCGGCCCTCGATGAGCAGGGTGTAGGCGGGCAGCCCGGCGGAGCCGATGCCGAAGCCGCCGCTGCCCACGACGTCCTTGACCGCGTACTCCAGCGAGGAGAAGCGCTGGTCCTCGGGGATGGTCCCCAGGTAGGCGTCGTAGGCGGCGAGGGTCCTCTCGCGCTCCTCGCCGCCCAGGCGGCGCACACGCGGCCCCTCGCGGAACCGGCGGTCGTACCCGTCGCGCTCGGTCATGGACGACAGCATCGCGGCGCGGCTGTTCAGCCGGGTCTGCTGGAGGACGTCGTGCACGGTGCCGTCGGTGTTGCCCAGCTTCAGGGAGAACTCCGAGTCCCCGCCCCGGTCGGCGAACTCGCGCACCTGGGTGGTGTAGGCGCGGACGTAGCGCCGCACCAGGGCGGAGATGTCGTCGTCGGACAGGGCCTTCTGCCACCCGATGAGGGCGATGCTGGCCGCGAAGCGCAGTACGTCCCAGGTGAAGTGGCCCAGGTAGGCCTCGTCGAAGTCGTTGACGTCGAAGACCAGGCGGCCCGTGGAGTCCATGTACGTGCCGAAGTTCTCCGCGTGCAGATCGCCCTGGATCCACACGCGCGAGGTCTGCTCGTTCGCCCACGGGTCGGGCATGCCGGCCACGTCGGCGTAGTAGAGCGGTGCGGTGCCGCGGTAGAAGGCGAAGGGATTGGCGGCCATCTTGCGGAACTTGACGCGGAACGCGGCGGGCGCGTCGCTCATCAGGTCGGCGAAGGCCGTCTCCAGGGTGTCCACGATGAGTTCGCGGCGCCCAGGCGAGTGGTCGGTGGGTGATTCAGGGGTGAACATGGTGCCCATGATGGAATGAGATGTCCCTGTTCCTCCACATGTTCAGGCGCGTTTGGCCACATGTTCACAGGCATGGCGGCACGGGTGGGCCGAGGGGTGACGGAGGGCCTCCGGGTTCGGTTACACTCGGATTCAGACCCCTCGTGCGGCGTCATCCTATGAACCTCCCCAGGGCCGGAAGGCAGCAAGGATAAGTAGGCTCTGGCGGGTGCGCGGGGGGTCCTTCGCTTTCCCTCCTCTCCTCCGCGGGCCGAACCCCACACGTCTTCCGGATTCGAACCCGAGCTGTCATCGTGTGCGGGTTGAATGGGGGCGTGGCAGGGACCAGGGGAGTGATCACACCGTGAGCATCGCGCTGTACCGCAAGTACCGTCCGGCGACGTTCGGTGAGGTGCGCGGACAGGAGCACGTGACCGACCCTCTGCGCCAGGCGCTGCGCAGTGGCCGGATCAACCACGCCTACCTCTTCAGCGGCCCGCGCGGCTGCGGCAAGACCACGAGCGCCCGCATCCTGGCGCGCTCGCTGAACTGCGTGGAGGGCCCCACCCCCGACCCCTGCGGCGCGTGCGAGTCCTGTGTGGCGCTCGCCCCCGACGGCGGCGGCAGCATCGACGTCATGGAGATCGACGCCGCCTCCCATGGCGGTGTCGACGACGCCCGCGACCTGCGGGAGCGGGCCTTCTTCGCGCCCGTCGGATCGCGCTACAAGATCTACATCATCGACGAGGCGCACATGGTGACCCGGGAGGGGTTCAACGCGCTGCTCAAACTCGTCGAGGAGCCCCCCCCGCACCTGAAGTTCGTCTTCGCCACGACCGAGCCCGAGAAGGTCATCGGGACCATCCGGTCGCGCACGCACCACTACCCCTTCCGGCTCATCCCGCCGAGCACCCTGAAGGAGCTCTTTGAGGACCTGCTCGGGCAGGAGGGGATCCCCTACGATCCGGCGGCGCTCCCGCTGGTCGTGCGGGCCGGGGCCGGTTCCGCGCGGGACGGGCTCTCCGTGCTCGACCAGCTCATCGCGGGTTCGGGCGAGGAGGGGATCACCCGTGAGGGCGCGGTGTCCCTGCTCGGCTACACCGATTCCCACCTGCTCGGCGAGATGGTCGACGCGCTTGGGGCACGGGACGGGGCCGCTGTGTTCGGCCTCATCGACCGCGTGGTCGAGGGCGGCCACGACCCGCGCCGGTTCACCGCCGACCTCCTGGAGCGCTTCCGCGACCTCGTCGTCCTGGCCGCCGTCCCGGACGCCCTGGACAAGGGGCTGGTCAACGTCGCGCCGGAGGCGGCCGAGCGGATGCGGGACCAGGCGTCGCGGCTGGGTCCGGCCGAGCTCACCAGGGCCGCGGAGATCCTCAACCAGGGGCTGACCGAGATGCGGGGGGCGACCGCTCCCCGCCTGCTCCTGGAGCTCATGTGCTCACGGGTCCTGCTCCCGGCCGTGTCCGGGGACGACGCCGCGGCCCTCATCGCGCGCCTGGAGCAGGTGGAGCGCCGTCCCGCCGCGAGCGCGGCTCCGTCGGCGTCCCTGGCCCCGCAGACGACCGCGCCCCCGGCCCCCGGAGCCGCGGCCTCCGCGCCGACCGCGACTCCCGCTGGTCCGCCGCAGCCGCCCTCCGAGCCGGCGCCCCCGGCCCCCGCACGGCAGTCACCGCCGCGGCCCCAGACCCGGTCGTCCGAACCCGACGGTTGGTCCGCGCCGAGGCAGGCCCCTGCGGCCCCGGAGGCCCCTGCCCCCTCCCCCGGCGGGGCCGTGGACCTGAACACGCTCCGAGGTGCCTGGGAACAGGTCCTGGAGGCGGTCAAGGGCCGCCGCAGGTTCACTTGGATGGTCCTGACCGGCAGCAACGCCCACCCGGTCGGGGTGGAGGGCAGCACCGTCCTGCTGGCCTTCAACCGCCCCAACGACGCCAAGGGATTCACCAACAGCGGGGGCGACCAGCTCGTCGCCGACGCGTTCCGGCAGGTGCTGGGGATCGAGGTGCGCGTCGCGGCGGCCGGGTCGAACCCCGGGACCGCACCCGCGCGCCGTCCCGCGCCCGCCGAACCCGTCGGCTGGGACCCGCCCGCGCAGCGGCCCTCCGCGCCGCCCCGGCCCGAGCCCGCACCGGCCGGGCCCCCGCCGGACAAGGTGGTCCCCGGGCTTCAGGCACCCCCGCCCGACCCGTTCGAGGACCCCTCGGCCGCGCCGCCGCCGGAACACGTGGATCCACCGGAGCCGACCCGGAAACCGGCGCCGACAGCTCCGGGACCCGCCCCCGCGGCACCGTCGGCCGGCGCCTCCCGGAGCGGCACCGGAGCCGGTGGGACCTCCGCCGCCTCGTCGGCGGGCGGGGCCTCTCTCATCGAGTCCGAACTCGGCGGCCGCGTGATCGAGGAGATCGAACACGAGGCCCCCGCCGAGTAGCGGTCCGGCCGGGGCGTCCGGCGCCGCTGGGGATCACGACCGGACGGGCGGTCCGATCCGCCAGCTCCGGCCGTCGGGGGAGTCCAGCCACACCCGGTGGACCCCTTCGCCGTCCACTGACAGCCCGAAACGCTCCGGGGGCGGGCAGCCGAGCCCCCGCCACGTGTCCAGGGCGTCCTCGAACTCGTCCCAAATGCTGCGCGGCCCGCCCTGCTCGATCATCCACGAGGTTCCGTAGGGGTAGATGCGCACCCAGGAACGCCCCGCCCGGTCGCACGCCCAGAGCCCGGCCCCCGTGCCGATCCACCTCTGCCGGATCCGCCAGTCCGGCACCATCACGGACAGCGCGAACGCGGACGGGAATGCCATCAGCGCCACGAGGGGGTCGCTCTGGGTCAGCCGGTACTCGTCCGGCTGCTGACCGGAGTCCCGTGCCGACGGGCGGGGCGGCCCGGGGGTACGCAGGGGTACGAATCCCACGCCTCCCCGGAACGTGCCGACGGCGGAGCCGTCCCGGCCGCGTGTCACACGGGTGAGGACTCCCGCGCCCTCCAGCAGGCCCCAGGGGCAGACGATCAGCCCGCCGGGACGGGTCTGCCGCAGCCAGGCGGGCGGGATGCGGCGCACACCGCAGGTGGAGGTGATCCGGTCGTAGGGCGCGTCCGGCGGCCAGCCCTCGTAGCCGTCGGCGTGGTGGACGGCGGGCAGGTAGCCCTCCGCCCTCAGCGTCGTTCGGGCGGCCTCCGCCAGGCGCTCGTCGACCTCCACGCTGGTGACGGCGGAGTCCCCTAGCCGGTGGGCGAGCAGCGCGGTGTTCCAGCCGGTACCCGTGCCGATCTCCAGGACCCGCTGGCCCCGTGCCAGGTCCGCCGCCTCCAGGATGTGCGCCAGGACCGTCGGAGCGGCGCTGGAGGAGGTGGCCGAGCGCGCCACCGCGGCACGCCGGGCGGCGCGTGCGGACCCCCGTTGGCGGGGGAGCCTGCGTTCCTCGACCCGGGTGCCCACCGCGTCGTCGGTGTAGACCGCGGAGAGCCACCGCTCCGGGTTGGTGGCGGCGTTGAGCGGGGTGCCGTGCGGGGTCAGGACGCCGGAGCCGGGCACGTAGCGGTGCCTGGGGACGGCACGGAAGGCCTCGATGAGCGCTGGGTCGCTCAGAGTGCCGTCCGTGATCATCGCCTCGATCAGAGCCGTGTGGCGCTCTTTGGCGGTCAACACGTCGTCCCCCGTGACTTTCGGTGCTGTCGGTGCCAGTGGGGCGCCAACGGCACCGTTGTGCCCAGATGGACGTACCCTCAACCGAAAGTGACACCGAGGCTACTCTTCGGGAGTCTGTGGGGGCGGTGGCGGGGCCGGGAACGGAAGGGACGTTCCCGGCGCGTCCGAGCGGTTACCCTCACAGCGAGAGCCACACCCAGCACCACGAGTGCGACGAGGAGTACGGACGTGAACCCTGGCGGAATGGACATGCAGGCCCTGCTCCAGCAGGCCCAGCAGATGCAGCAGCAGCTCGCCGAGGCCCAGAGGGCGCTCGACGAGGCCGAGGTCGAGGGGAGTTCCGGCGGCGGCCTGGTCAAGGTCAAGCTGAGCGGGCGCGGGCAGGTGGAGGATGTCACGGTCTCCGCCGAGGCGGTCGACCCCGGCGACGCCGAGGAGAGTGCTCAGACGATCGCGGACCTGGTCCTGGCCGCCATCCGCGACGCAGAGTCGCAGGTCGAGCGGATCCAGCAGGAGAAGATGGGGCCGCTCGCCGAGGGCATGGGCGGGATGCCCGGCGGGGGGATGCCGGGTCTGCCCGGCTTCTGAGACGTCGGCCGCGGGGCGGCGGTCCGGCCGGGTACACGGCGGGTCGCCGCTCCGGATACGGTGGGGAGCGGACTCCCGTTCTCCGGGAACCGGGCCCGTCGGCGGGGTGCCGCGGGCACCGTTCGGCGGGGGCGGGTTCCCGCGACACACTGATCGACGAGTGGGCGGCGATGTACGAAGGCGTTGTGCAGAATCTGATCGACGAGCTCGGGCGGCTGCCCGGCGTCGGTCCGAAAAGCGCGCAACGCATCGCCTTCCACGTGCTGGCCTCGGAGGACGCCGACGTCCGGCGCCTGGCGGGCGCGCTGACCGAGGTCAAGGCGAAGGTCCGCTTCTGCTCCGTCTGCGGCAACATCGCCCAGGAGGAGCAGTGCCGCATCTGCCGTGACGCTCGGCGCGACGCCGCCGTCATCTGCGTGGTCGAGGAGTCCAAGGACGTCGTCGCCATCGAGCGCACCCGTGAGTTCCGCGGGCGCTACCACGTGCTGGGCGGCGCCATCAGCCCCATCGAGGGCATCGGCCCCGACGACCTCCGCGTCAAGGAACTCATGACCCGTCTGGCGGACGGCCAGGTGATCGAGCTCATCCTGGCGACCGACCCCAACCTGGAAGGGGAGGCCACCGCGACCTATCTGGCGCGGCTGGTCAAACCCATGGGGCTCAAAGTGACCCGTCTGGCCAGCGGCCTGCCGGTCGGCGGCGACCTGGAGTACGCCGACGAGGTCACCCTGGGACGTGCTTTCGAGGGCCGTCGCAGTCTGGAGTTCTAGCTCACATTTCGCCGTAATCCGCCGGAAACGCGAGTAACCTCCGCTTTCCGGGGTAGGCCCGAGTGCTGGCGTGTGAAGCCGACACGCGCCCTCGTTGCAGGTCGGACGGGGTGCGGCGAAGGTGGCTGGCTACACTCCCATTGTTTATCCGACTTGATCCCAACTCCTCAGGAGCATCGATCGTGGCCCTAATCGTGCAGAAGTACGGTGGGTCTTCCGTGGCTGACGCGGAAGCCATCAAGCGAGTAGCCCAGCGGATCGTCGCTCAGAAAAAGGCGGGATATGACGTGGTCGTCGTCGTGTCCGCCATGGGTGACACGACCGACGAACTGCTGGACCTGGCCGAGCAGGTCTCCCCGATGCCGCCGGCCCGCGAGCTCGACATGCTCGTGACCGCGGGTGAGCGCATGTCCATGGCCCTCGTGGCGATGGCCATCGAGAACCTCGGGTACGAGGCCCGCTCCTTCACCGGCTCACAGGCCGGTGTCATCACCACGTCGTTGCACGGCAACGCCAAGATCATCGACGTGACCCCCGGACGCATCAGCGAGGCCGTGGACGAGGGCGCCATCTGCATCGTCGCCGGTTTCCAGGGTGTCTCCCAGGACACCAAGGACATCACCTCCCTCGGGCGCGGCGGCTCCGACACCACGGCCGTCGCCCTGGCGGCGGCCCTGGAGGCCGACGCCTGCGAGATCTACAGCGACGTCGACGGCGTCTTCACGGCCGACCCGCGCATCGTGCCGAGCGCGCGCCGCATCCCCCAGGTCTCCTACGAGGAGATGCTGGAGATGGCCGCCTGCGGCACGAAGATCCTGCACCTGCGGTGCGTGGAGTACGCGCGGCGGTACAACATTCCCCTGCACGTCCGTTCGTCGTTCAGTCAGAAGCCCGGGACCTGGGTCGTTTCGGAAGTCGAGGAAAGCGAAGGCATGGAACAGCCGATCATCTCCGGGGTCTCCCACGACCGGAGCGAAGCCAAGATCACCGTCGTCGGCGTGCCGGACAAGGTCGGTGAGGCGGCCACGATCTTCAGGGCCCTCGCCGACGCCGAGATCAACATCGACATGATCGTCCAGAACGTGTCGGCGGTCTCCACGTCCCGCACCGACATCTCCTTCACCGTTCCCAAGGAGTCGGGCAAGACCGCCGTCTCCTCCCTGAAGAAGGTGCAGGACAAGGTGGGCTTCGAGTCCCTGCGCTACGACGACAAGATCGGCAAGGTGTCGCTGATCGGCGCGGGCATGCGCTCCTACCCGGGCGTCACCGCCCGTTTCTTCGACGCGGTCGCCGGATCCGGCACCAACGTCGAGATGATCTCCACCTCGGAGATCCGCATCTCGGTGATCGTCGAGGAGTCCCAGATCGACGCGGCCGTCCAGGCCGCCCACAGTGAGTTCCAGCTCGACGCCGACCAGGTCGAGGCTGTCGTGTACGGAGGTACCGGCCGATGAGCAACCGTCTTCCCACCCTCGCCATCGTCGGCGCCACCGGCGCTGTCGGCAGCGTCATGCTCGACATCCTCACCCAGCGTCAGAACGTGTGGGGCGAGATCCGCCTGATCGCCTCCCCGCGCAGCGCGGGCAAGGTCCTGAGCGTGCGCGGCGAGGACGTCGTCGTGCAGGCCCTGGCGCCCGAGGTCTTCGACGGCGTCGACGTGGCCATGTTCGACGTGCCCGACGAGGTCTCCAAGGAGTGGGCCCCCGTCGCCGCCGCCCGCGGTGCGGTCGCGGTCGACAACTCCGGTGCGTTTCGCCTGGACGAGGACGTTCCGCTCGTGGTGCCCGAGGTCAACGCGGACCAGGTCCGCAACCGCCCGCGCGGCATCATCAGCAACCCCAACTGCACCACGCTGTCGATGATCGTGGCCATCGGCGCCCTGCACCGCGCCTACGGGGTCACCGACCTGGTGGTCTCCTCCTACCAGGCCGCCTCCGGGGCCGGCCAGGAGGGCATCGACACCCTGCGCGACCAGATGGCCAAGGCCGGCGCTGACCGCAGCCTCGGCGAGAAGGCCGGCGACGTGCGCGCCGCCGCCGGCGAGCTGGGGCCGTTCCCGGCGCCGCTGGCCTACAACGTCGTGCCGTGGGCGGGCTCGCTCAAGGACGGCGGCTGGTCCTCGGAGGAGCTGAAGGTCCGCAACGAGTCCCGCAAGATCCTGGGCCTGCCCGGCCTGCGCGTCTCCGCGACCTGTGTGCGCGTCCCGGTCATCACGACCCACGCGCTCACCGTCCACGCCACCTTCTCCGAGGAGGTGACCGCCGACGCCGCGCGCGAGCTCCTGGGCTCCGCCGAGGGCGTGGTGGTCCAGGACGACCCGGCCAAGGGCGAGTTCCCGACCCCGGCCGACGTCGTGGGCACCGACCCGACCTGGGTCGGCCGTATCCGGCAGTCGCTCGACCACACCAACTCCCTCGAACTGTTCCTGTGCGGGGACAACCTGCGCAAGGGCGCCGCGCTCAACACCGCGCAGATCGCGGAGGTCGTGGCCGAGGAGTTCACCCAGGCCTGACACGCGTAATCCGATGCACGGGGCCGTGGCGCTTGTCGCCGCGGCCCCGTCCGCTCGTGTCGGACAGGGCCGCTCAGTCCTCGCCGGGGTCGTCCGGGCTCCGCGGCCGGGCGAGCGTGAGGTTGTAGAGGAGACTGCAGTGCTCCGCGACGGCGATGAGGTCGGAGGTCTCGACCGGTCGCCCGCCGCTGTAGTGCGTGCGCTCGATGACCAGCACGGGAACCCCCGGTGCGGATCGCAGTAGCACGGCCTCGGAGTCGCGGAGGGCACGCGTGCGCACCTCCTCGACGATCCGGTCGACGGGGTGGCCCGCCGCGTCGAGGCGATTGACCAGGGAGTCCCCGGAACCGGCGTCGAACGGCGTGTTCGGGGTGCCGACCGTGAGCGCGGCGGGCTCCCAGGACCGGTGCAGGGTGACCGGTACGCGTGTGGACAGTCCGCACGAGGTGGTCCGGTACACGGGGTCGCCTTCGCGTATGCGCAGCCGCGAGTTCAGGGGCGGGGTGCACCGCTCCTGTTCGGTGCCGATGTTCTCGTAGCCGAGCCGTTCCGCTCCGGACCCCGAGGAGGCGTTCGTGCGGCACAGCCGGAACGCCTTGGGCGGGGAGCGCACGAAGTAGCCGGAACCGGGGCGCGCCTCGACCAGTCCCTCGGTGACCAGGAGTCGGAGCGCGGTGCGGGAGATCTGTTCGCTGACGCGGTAGGTGCGCGCCAGGCGGGTCCGGGAGGGGAGCCGGGTTCCCGGGGGCATCTCCCCGCGCAGGATCGGGTCGCGTAGTTGCTCTGCCAGCCAGAGATACCGGGGTTGCCTGGTCACGGTCATACGGCCCCGGGTGCCGCACCCCCCGCGCCCGAGGCCGTTCTGTGTTTCCGGCACGGTGTGGGTCGGTGCTCTCGGGGGCCGGTGCCCGGTGGGGTTGAGGGAGTGAACCTGCCAGATCGCCGAAGCTCGCCCATGTCCCCAGTAAAGCAGCGGTAGGGCCGGGCGGAGGGCGATACCGGGGAGTAGCCGGTCTCGGACGTCGGTGGACCGTGGAAACGGAACCGTGTTCTGCCGTGGAGAAACACCGGCGGAGTGCGGTGGTGGGAGGGCGTCCACTCATTACACTGACGCTGAGTGTCGTTATTGCTCCCGTATGTGAGGATGTCAAGGTGGAATACTTCGCAGATGCCACAGGCGCCACGGATGCCTGGTTCGCCGGAACCGGCGGTGTGGTCGCGTTGGTCGTCGGCTTGGCGGTGCTGGCTCTGCTGGCCCTGTCGATCGCCGCGATCCTCTCCACACTGGTGGACCGGAGGACGACGGCGGGCGGCAAGTTCCTGTGGATCGTCTTCGAGGTCTGGTTCCCGGTGTTCGGAGCCGTCGCCTGGTTCGCCGTCGGCAGGAAGGGGCACCTCAACCGCTTCCTCGGCATCGCCAAGGGCAGTGGGCGCCACTCCGCTCCGGCCAGCGTCGGCCAGCACAGCGACGCGGCCGTCGACCAGGTCGGCCTGGGTCACGCCTGAGGGCGAGGGGCGCGTCCTCCCGGGAGTCTTCCGTCCACAGGCTGTGGACGCGGGGCCGCGCCTCGCGCGAGGCGGCTCCGGAAACAGCGGGACGCCCCGACCGTCACCGGCCGGGGCGCCTGCGTGTACCGGGCGTGCTAGAGGATGATCCGCATCGGCTCCTCCAGGATCTCCGCGAGGTCCTTGAGGAACGCCGCGCCCACGGCGCCGTCCACGGCGCGGTGGTCCACCGACAGCTCCAGCGAGATGCGGTTGCGCACCGCGACCTCGCCGTCCACGACCGCGGGCTCCTGGCGCATCGCGCCCACCGCCAGGATCGCCGCCTCGGGCGGGTTGATCACCGCGGAGAAGCTGTCCATGCCGAACATGCCCAGGTTGGACACGCTGAACGTGCCGCCGCTCATTTCCTGCGGCTTCAGCTTGTTGTCGCGCGCCTTGCCCGCCAGCTCACGGGTTCGGGTGGAGATCTCCGACAGCGTCGCCTTGTCCGTGTCGTGCAGGACCGGCACGACCAGCCCCGCGTCCACCGCCACGGCCACGCCGACGTTGATGCGGTGGTGCTGGAGGAGCGTGTCGTTCACCCACGAGGTGTTCACCGCCGGGTGCAGCTTCAGCGCGGTCGCGCTGGCCTTGACGATGAGGTCGTTGAAGCTGACCTTGGTCCCGGTGCTCTCCAGCTGCCCGTTGATCTGGGAGCGGAAGGACTTCAGCGCCTCGGCGTCGATCGTGCGGCGCAGGTAGAAGTGCGGTACCTGCTGCTTGCTCTCGGTCAGGCGGCGCGCGATCACCTTGCGCACGTTGCCGACCTTGACCTCCTCGGAGGCCCGGAGGTCGTCGGCGGCCGGGGCCTGCGGCGCCGTTGCGGCCGGGGCGGCGGCGGGCTCCTCCCGCGCGGGAGCGGACGCGGCCGGGGCCTCGGCGCCCCCGGACTCCCGGGCCGCCTCGATGTCGGCGCGCACGATCCGGCCCTTGGGCCCCGAACCCTGGATCTTCGTGATGTCCAGGCCGTACTCCTTGGCCAGACGGCGGGCCAGGGGCGAGGTGCGCGGACGCTCCCCGGACGGCGGCGTGGCGGGCGCCTCGCCGGCGGGCTCCGGAGCGGGGGCCGGTGCCTGCTCCGGCTCCTCCTTCTCGGACTCCTCCTCCGCCTTCTCCTCGGCGGCGGGCTCCGGGGAGCCGGACTCCTCGGGGACGGCGTCGGGGCTGTCAGCGATCACGCCGATCACCTCGCCGATCGGCACGGTGTCGCCCTCGGAGAACGCTTGTTTGACCAGGAAGCCGTCCTCGTAGGCCTCGTACTCCATGACGGCCTTGTCGGTCTCGATCTCGACCAGGACGTCACCGGTGGCGACCTTGTCGCCCACCTTCTTGACCCAGCTGCTGATGACGCCTTCCTCCATGGTGTCGGAGAGGCGCGGCATGTGGATTTCGCTCATGTGTGGGAACTCCTCTACCCGACCCGCTTGCCGACGGCGCTCAGGGTCTCCTTGATGGCGGTGCTGATCGATGCGACCGACGGCAGTGCGGCCGTCTCCAGGGGCTTGGCGTAGGGCATGGGGACCTCGGCCATGGCCACCCGGCGGACCGGAGCGTCCAGGTAGTCGAAGGCGCCCTCCTGGATGGAGGCGGCGATCTCCGCGCCGATCCCGTAGGTGAGCCAGTCGTCCTCGCAGATCACGGCGGCACCGGTCTTCTTGACCGAGTCCACGAACGTCTGCCGGTCCAGGGGGCGCAGGCTGCGCAGGTCCACGACCTCGACGCTGATGTCCTCCTCGGCCAGCTTCGCGGCGACCTGGTCGGCCACCATCGCCATCCGGGAGTAGCCGATGAGGGTGATGTCGGTGCCCTCGCGGACGATGCCCGCCCGGCCGATCGTGGCGACGGTGTCGCTGCCCGCCTCGGCGTAGTCCTCGGGCACCTCGCCCTTGGAGTTGTACAGTCCCAGGTTTTCCAGGAACAGGACAGGGTCGTCGTCGCGGATGGCCGCGCGGAGCATGGCGGAGGCCTCCGCCGGGGTGCTCGGGGCGAGCACCTTCAGGCCGGGGATGAAGGAGTAGAACAGTTCGATGTTCTGGGAGTGCGTCGCGCCGAGCTGCTGGCCGCCGCCGCCGGGCGTGCGGATGACCATGGGGACGCTGGTCTGGCCGCCGAACATCCCGTAGATCTTGGCGGCGTGGTTGATGATCTGGTCGATGGCGATGAGGGAGAAGTTGATCGTCATCAGCTCGACGACCGGGCGCAGGCCCAGCATCGCGGCACCGACGGCCGCGCCGACGAACCCCTCCTCGGCGATGGGGGTGTCCTTGACCCGCCGGGGGCCGAACTCCTTGAGCAGGCCTTCGGTGATCTTGTAGGAGCCCTCGAAGACACCGATCTCCTCGCCCATGACGAGGACGTTCTCGTCACGGACCATCTCGGCGCGAAGGGTGTCCCGCAGAGCCTGGCGGTAGGTGATCACAGACATGTGGCTGGTTCCTTCTCTACTCCGCGAACACCGGGTCGGCGGGCATGCGCCGCGACTCGTTGGGCACCGGGGTGGCGTACGTGTAGTCGAAGAGCGTGGACACGTCCGGCTTCGGGCTGTTCTCCGCGAAGTCGGCGGCCTCGGCGACCTCGGCCTTGACCTCGGCGGCGATCTCGTCGCGCTTGTCGTCGGTGAGGACGCCCGCCTCCGTGAGCTTGGCCTCGAACAGGGCGATGGGGTCGTTCTCCTCCGCCCGGGCGGTGTCCTTCTGCTCCTGGGTGCGGTACTTGGCCGGGTCGACGACCGAGTGCCCCTTCTGCCGGTAGCTCCAGGCCTCCAACAGGAACGGGGTCTGCTCCTGGCGGGCGCGCTCGACCAGCCTGCTGGCGGTGTCGCGGACGGCGAGGACGTCGCGGCCGTCCACGCGTTCGCCCTCGATGCGGAACGCGGCTCCGCGCTTGTACAGGTCGGGCTCGGCGGAGGACATCTCGACGGTGGTGCCCATGCCGGTGAAGTTGTTGACCACCACGAAGACGATGGGCAGGTCCCACAGTTTGGCGATGTTGAGCGACTCGTGCCAGGCGCCGATGTTGGTGGTGCCGTCGCCCATCTGGCACATGACGACCTCGTCGCCGCCCTTGTACGAGACGGCCAGGGCCGCGCCCGTGGCCAGCGGAAGCTGGCCGCCGACGATGCCGTAGCCGCCGAGCATGCGGGTCTCGGTGTCGTACATGTGCATGGAGCCGCCCCAGCCCTTGGAGACGCCGTCGGAGCGCCCGTAGAGCTCGGCCATGACGCGCTTGGGGTCCATGCCCTTCTCGATCGCGTACCCGTGGTCGCGGTAGTTCGTGAAGAGGTAGTCGCGCTCCTGGAGGGCGGTCATCAGGCCGACGACCGTGGCCTCCTCGCCCAGGTTCAAGTGGCAGTAGCCGCCGATCCGGGCCTGGGTGTAGGCCTGGGCGGTGCGCTCCTCGAACCGGCGCACGAAGAGCATCCGGCGGTAGTAGTCCAGGAGGGTGTCGGGTTTCTCATCGGAGACGCCCGGCGCGGTCTCCTTGCGGGTGCGCCGCCGGGTCGCGGTGGACCTGGCGGCACCGGTCCTCGGCTTGGCTTTGTCAGCCATGGTGTGCCTTTCTACGTGGTGAGGGCCCGCCGCCCCGGCCTGTGGGCCGTGGTGCGGGCCTGCCGCGGCCCGCTGTGGGGCGGGGACGCGGCGTGCGCCGCCGCCGGGCTCGATCGGCGGTGGCGCGTGCGTGGCTGTCGCGGGGCGCGTCCGGGAACCGTGGCTGGTCCCTCCCGGGCGCGGGGCGATGGCGGGTCACGTGTGCAGTTGTCGACCGGACCCTTGACCGCATTGCTTCCCGGTCCGGACTCCGCGTATGCGTGGGCCCGAGGTGTCCGGTGACCCGGGTTCGTCCACCGGCCGGACGGACGACACCGGGTTCTTCCGAGGATGGTGCGTGTGACACGGGTCTCGCATACTCTACGGACTGATCGATGATCGATCAATACGACTTTACGGCAGATTCCGGAAGAAACGCGCGCGGCCCCGGCGCGCCTACGGCGGGTCGGGAATCAATGCCCCAGGGTGCTCTCGTGGGTCTTGAGGGCGGCCTCCACGTAGTCGAGGACGTGGTCGCTCACCATCTCGCCCACCGACGGGTCGCCGTCGCGGAACGCGCGGGTGATCCGGTCGTGGTCGGCGGCCTTGGCGTGCAGTTCCATGTCCAGCCACCGCACCGACAGGGTCGTCCACACCTCGACCCCCAGTGACTCCCATGTGTGCAGTAGCACACTGTTGTCGGCGGCGCGCACGATCTCGCGGTGGAACTCCACGCTGTGCCGGATCTGCTCGTCGACGTCGCCCCGCGCGGTCGCCTCCTTGAGGGCCTCCACCTCGCGCGCCAGCGGAGCGGGGTCCGCCGCGAGCCGGGGCGCCGCCAGGCGCGCGGCGACCAGTTCCAGGCCGGCGCGGACCGGATAGATCTCCGCCATGTCCTGGACGCCGAAGGCGCGCACGCGGGCGCCCTTGTTCGGGACGGTCTCGATCAGGCGCAGGCCCTCCAGTTCGCGCAGGGCCTCACGGACGGGGGCCTGGCTCACCTTCAGTTCCGTCGCCACACGGCGCTCCACGATCCGCTCGCCGGGTTTCCACCGGCCGGACAGCAGTCCCTCGACCAGTACCCGTCGGATCTGCTCCCTGAGCGGCTCACGGGCCAGCTTCGAGGGATCATCCGGCAACTGTGGGAGGTCGACCATCCGGAGCCCTTCCGTTCCATGGCCCGCGCACGGTGTGCGCGCGGACTCGACCGCTCGGCGTCATAGGCGCCCACTGAAGGGTGCCACACGTGCACGGGTCGCCCGAACGGCGTGCATCGAAACCTCAACGGAACGCTCACGAAGGTGTTGCGCCGGAGTGAACCCGAAGGGTCCGTGGCGGGGGATCCGGGGAAAGCCGGTGGTCGCGGGAGCCGTGCGCGGCCGACCTGGCCGATCGCGGTTCAGGCTGCCCGGGTAGGCTCAAGAGTCGACAACGTTCACTCATGCGTTGGGCGGGGGTGCCCCACAGAAGGCGAGACAACCGAGGTAGACCCCGACGAGAGCGCCCTGACCTGCGCTGACCTTATTTTGGAAGACGGCCGGCGCACAGTCGGCGCTTCCGGACGTCCAGTCAGCTCCTCGGATTCCGGGCCTCGCGGACACGGTGTGGTGAAACCGCCGGCCGGGCCGGGCCGTCGAACGGGTAACAGTCGGGGAACCCCGGCGAGCACCAGCCCCGTATCGGCCCTGAGGACGTCAGGATCAGTACCGACAACCACGGCTAGCCCCGTCCACCGCGCTCCAGAGAGCGTCCGGGTGAGCCCCGACGTGTGAGACAGCACTGAGCACATGACGCACTCTTCGCAGATCCGGCAGAGATCCATCGACGTGGCAGAGCCACACGAGAGGGATCGGCGGCCTTCGGCAGCGGGACCGTACAGCGGTCCCATCCCGGCGGTACGTACCACGGGTACGGCTCCGGGTGTCCCGGTCGTGCGCGCGATCAAGTGGCCGAGTGTGAGCGAGATCGCCTGGGGGATGGCCTCGGACCGGGTCGCCATCATCCTCGCGGTCGCGCTGATCGTGATGACGATGCTCTCCGCGGGGCCGCTGCACCCCGTGGACAACTTCCTCAACGAACTGCCGCGGCCGTTCTGGGACACGCTGCGCACGCCGCTCATCCACTGGCCGGACACGGTCGCCTCGCGTGCGGTCGCCCTGCCGGTACTGACCGTCACCGCCGTCCAGCTCGCCTACTGGCACCGGAGCTGGCGGCCGATCGTGCTCGGCGCGGTCGGCGTCATCGGCATGATGTCGATGGTGGCGTCCATGAAGCTGCTCTTCAACCGGGGACACGCCAAGGACTACGACCCGGACTTCTTCGAGGGCATGGGCAACGTCGCCTTCCCCTCGGGACACGGCGCCAACGCCATCCTCATCTACGGGCTGGTGCTGTTCCTCATCATCAGGTTCGCGGCGGCCCGGCGGCACATCGTCAGACGCCTGGGGTACTGCATCGCCGGTATCGCCGTTCTGCAGTCCGTCGTCTCGGTCTACCTGCACTTCCACTGGTTCACCGACCTGGTGGCCGGGATGATCGCGGGCGGGTTCGCCCTGCGGGTGACCATCCGCCTGGACCGGATGTTCCCGCACGGGCGCACGGCCGAGTGGTGGCCCTGGTACGGCCGCGACGGGGAGGGTCAGCCGGTCGGCGGCCGCCAGCCGAACAACCCCTCCAGGGACGCGTAGGCCAGGCCGTTCGGAAGCCGCGCCGCCAGGGCGAGCGTACGGTCGCGCAGGGTTCGTGCCGCCGGGTTCCGGGTCAGCGACACCCTGGCGAAAGCGGCCGAGCGGCGCGCGATACCCGAGGCGCGCGGCAAGCGGGCTCGCGTGTAGCCGGCGAGGTCCCGGCAGACCTCGCCGCCCCCGCTGACGCTGTGCGCGAGGGTGACGGCGTCCTCGATGGCCTGGCACGCGCCCTGGCCCAGGTTCGGGGTCATGGCGTGCGCGGCGTCGCCGAGCAGGGCGACGCGGCCCCGGTGGTAGGCGGGCGGAGGGGTGGCGAGGTGCCAGACGTCTTTGCGCAGCACGGAGCCGGGGTCCGCGCGGCGCAGGGCTTCGGAGAGGGGGCCGTGCCAGTGGCCGAAGCGCCGGAGGAGCTCCGTGTGCTCATCGCGGGAGCCAGAGCCCGCTGGCGCCCAGGCCATGGCGTAGAGGTAGGCGTCTCCGCCGATGAGCGGCATGAGCCCGAACGAACCCTCCGGGCCCCATGACTCCGCCGCCGTGGGCACGTCGACGTTCTCGGCGAGCAGGCGCCAGGCCGTGGCACCCGAGTAGACGGGGCCGGGGTGGTCGGGGAACAGGGCCGCGCGGGTGCGGGACCGGATGCCGTCGGCGGCCACCACCAGACCGGCCTCCCGCTCCCGGCCGTCGGGTGTGGTGACGAGGGCGGGCCGGTCGGGGCCGCCCTCGTCCACGAGGCGGGCGGCGCTCCCTGCGGTCACGGGGACTCCGGCCAGGATGCGCATGAGGTCGGGGCGGCGCACGACGGCGATGGTGTCGCCGAAGCGTTCCCGGGTCTCGTCGACGGCGGCCGGGACGAGCCACTCACCGTGCCAGGCGCGGATGCCGACGGACCCGGGGGCGGCCAGCGAGCGGACGGAGTCCCCCAAGCTGAGGGTGTCCAGGGCACGCAGCGCGTTGGGGGCGACGGCCAGGCCCGCCCCCGTCTCCCATGATTCCCGGGCCTCCAGTACCTCGACGTCCCATCCCCGGTTCCGGAGGGCGTGGGCGGCGGTGAGGCCGCCGATGCCCGCGCCGATGACGATCGCCTTGCGCATGTCCGCTCCTGTTTCCTCTACTCCTGTAGAGCAACTACTCTACAGGAGTAGAGGAAGTGGTTTGAGGGGGGACCATGCCGAACCCGAGCACACGGCGCGACCTGATCGCCGCCACCGCGCTGGACCTGATCGCCGAACGGGGGTTGCGCGGCCTGACCCACCGGGCGGTGGACGAGGCCGCCGGGCTCCCGCCGGGATCGACCTCCTACCACGCGCGGACACGGCTGCGGCTCGTGGAGGCCGCACTGGTCTGGCTGGTCGACCAGGAGGAGGGCCTGGGACTGCGGTCCCTGGGGCCGGGGCCCGTGGACCGGCCCGGGGTCGCCCGGGTCATGGCGCGCTTCCTGTACGAGGCGCTCACCGGGGGGCGGCGCAGGACACTGGCCCGCCTCGAACTCGCGTTGGAGGCGGGACGCAGCCCCGGCCTCCGGGAGGTCTACGACCGGTCCGGGGAGCGGCTGCGGACGGCGGTACGGACGGTGCTGGCCGACCACCTCGGGTCCCCGGAACCGGAACGGCACACGCGCGCGCTCCTGTCCTGGATGGAGGGCGTGCTCTTCTACTCACTGGTCGGCGCGGGGTCCGCCGCCCCACCGGACGAGGAGGAGTTGCGGACCTCGGCCCTGGAGGTGCTCGACGGCCTACTGGGGCCGGACCGGCTCCGGGAGTCTCACCCTGGGTGAGTGGATGTTTCACGTGAAACACCCACCGTCACCCTTGGCCCGGGTGCAGCCGGCGCGCCCGGGCCGCTCGGCGTCGTCACGCGCGGAGCCGCGACGTCCGGGGCCCGGTCCAGGCAGTACCGCATGGAGCGATGCCACCGGTTGCCCGGGAGCCCCGGTTCGAGCGCGGCCGTCAGAGCGGTGTACTTGCTGAACCCCGTGGCACGCACCCCGAACTCGTGGAGCCGCCGCTCGGTCGGGGTGCGGCCCCCGTGTGTCTTGACCTCCACCAGGACCACGTCCGGGCGCATCCGCACCGTCCGGTCCCCGCGGATCCCCACCAGGCCGGTGTCCAGGGTCACGCGTTCGCCTCCGTCGAGGGCGACCAGGGTCGTCCTGTGGTAGTCGGTGACCGTGCCGGGCAGCAGGTCCCCAGGCGGCTCCAGCCCGTACCGGCGCAGGGTCCGCTCGACGAACGCCCGGCTCTCCGGGACCAGGAGGTCCTGCGGTCCGGTGTGGTCGATCCGCGTCTTGTCGGTGCCGCCCCGGCCGTCCTTGGTCTTGACCTCGCACATCCGGGCCCCGGTGTCCGCGTAGGAGCGCACCCGCACCTTGAACCGCCGTCTCCGGCGCCGGCGGTGGTCGTGGAAGGTCCGCAGGTCCGGGGTGTCCATGTAGGTGGAGGAGTAGCGGAACGAGTTCCGGCCACCGATGGTCAGCACCCCGAAGGAGGCCGCGGCCCCCGCGAACACGACCGGCACCAGTTCCACCGGTACGAGGTAGGTACGGCAGATCCGGGACACCAGGCGGGCGCGTTCGTTCACTTCCGCC
This sequence comes from Nocardiopsis sp. LOL_012, assembly GCF_048060475.1. Taxonomy (NCBI): domain Bacteria; kingdom Bacillati; phylum Actinomycetota; class Actinomycetes; order Streptosporangiales; family Nocardiopsidaceae; genus Nocardiopsis; species Nocardiopsis sp. LOL_012. The sequence continues at coordinate 173,841 of NZ_JBHMIV010000005.1, forward strand.
AGCGGCATCGGTGCCAGCCCGTCCAGGCCGGGCAGCGGCGCGCTCACCGTCGGCCCGTCCGGGCCGTCGCGCCGCCCCGCCGCGACGGGGAGAAGGCCGGTTCGGGCGGGGCCGCACGGAACCGGACGTCGACGACCATCAGGTCGCGCACGTAGTCCACCTCGGCGACCTCCACGTGCTCCACACCGCCGCGCAGCCGCGTCTCCAGGTCCTGGCGCAGCGACACCGGGTCCTCGTGTACCACGTCCAGGGTGACCAGGCGCCGCTCACGCCGGGCCAGCAGTCTCGGGTGGTCGGCCACGAACATCACCCCGAGCAGGAGCGCGTTGATCCCGAGCAGTGTCCACGGCGCTGACGCGGCGACCGCGTTCACCAGGCCGAGGGCGATCGCGGTGAAGTAGTAGCCGATCTCGCCCTGGCCGATGGTGTCCGACCGCAGGCGGAGGATGGCCAGGACCCCGAAGAGCCCGAACCCGACCGCCAGGCCGATCTCCCGCTGGGTCAGCACTGAGACGACCGCGAAGATGCCGGTGTTCAGAGCGAGGTAGGCCAGCAGGAGGTCGCGGCGGCCGTGGCGTCGGAAGTAGAGGCAGTAGGACAGCAGGATGATTGCGGCCAGGTCGACCGCCAGAGCGAACCAGAACATGGTCCCCACCCTTCCGGCCGACCGTGACGCCGCCGTGAGCGCCACATGAGGGGGCCTTCATGAAGACGCGGGCGTCACTCCAGCAGCCGGTACCCCATGCCGCGCACCGTCGTGATCCGGTCCGCCCCCACCTTGCGGCGCAGCGCCCGCACGAACACGTCCACGACATTGGACCCGGGATCGTGGTCGTAGCCCCACACGTGCGACAGCATCTGCTGACGGCTGAGCACCTGCCCCGGGTGGCGCATCAACAGCTCCAGCAAGGCGAACTCGCGGGCCGTGAGGTCGGTGGCCGTGCCCGCCACGTCCACCCGCCGCGTACGCAGGTCCAGGGCGAGCCCGGCCGCCCGCAGCACCGTCGTCTCCACCGCCCGCTCCGGGCGCATGCGCAGCCGCACCCGCGCGAGCAGCTCCTCGAACCGGAACGGTTTGGTGACGTAGTCGTCCGCACCGGTCTCCAGGCCCGTCACCGTGTCGCGCACGCCGTCGCGCGCGGTCAGGATGACCACGGGGACGTCGACGCCCAGCGCCCGGACCCGCCGCAGGACGTCGAACCCGTCGGTGTCCGGCAGCCCCAGGTCCAGCAGCATGAGGTCGAACCCACCGGTGACGGCGTAGTCGACCGCCTCAGTACCGGTGCCGACCACGGTGGTCGCGAACCCGCTGGCGGCCAGGCCCTTGCACACGAAGGAGGCGATCCGCTCCTCGTCCTCGACGATCAGGATCCGGCTCACGTGTTCTCCCTTCCGAGGGGGACGACGAGGGTGAAGGTGGAGCCTCGCCCCGGCACCGACCGCAGGTCCACGCGGCCGTGGTGGGCCTCGGCGATGGCGCGGACGATGGCCAGCCCGAGCCCGGCGCCCCGGTCCGAGCCGGCAGGGCCGCCGCGCGCGAAGCGCTCGAAGATCCGGCCCTGGTCCTCGGGCGGGATGCCCGGCCCCCGGTCGGCGACCCAGATCAGCACGTCGGAGCCGCTCACGGTGGAACCGATCCGGACGGTGGACCCGGGTTCGGTGTGCCGGACGGCGTTGGCGGCCAACTGCACGACCGCCTGGGTGACGCGCTGGGGGTCGAGCCGGGCGGTGTCCTCGGCCACCGCCTCCAACCGCCAGTCCCGATCGCCGAGGCGGCGCGCCTTGGCGTCGATGTCGCTGGTCAGCTCGGCCAACGACACCTCCTCGGGTTGGAGGAAGTCGGGCCGCCGTGCCTTGGCGAGCAGCAGCAGGTCCTCCACGATCCGCGCCATCCGATCCAGTTCGTCGGTGACCAGGCGGACCACCTCGCGGCGCTCCTCCGGGTCGTCGCCCATGAGTTCGAGGTGGCCGCGGACGATGGTGATGGGTGTGCGCAGCTCGTGCCCGGCGTCGTCCAGGAAACGGCGCTGGTCCAGGAAGGCACCCTCCAGACGGTCCAGCATGTGGTTGAACTGCTCGGCCAGGGCCGCCACGTCGTCCTTCCCGGACACCTCGATACGCCGGGTGAGATCCTCCTCGGTGATGTGCGCGGCGGCCTGGCGGACGAGGCGCACGGGGGCCAGGACACGGCCCGCCACCCACCACGCCGCGGTGCCCGCCATCAGCAGGCCGACCAGGCTGACCAGGGCGACCGTCCGCACGGTGGCGGCGACCTCGGAGCCGCCCGGTTCCGTGAAGTATCCGATGACGAACCACCCGTCGGAACCCTCCCCGGGAGGGTGGACGAGGATCTTCTCCCACGCCAGCGCCCCGGCCGGGGTGTCGAGGGTGCCGCGTGCGTCCGGTGAGTCGAGGATCGCGCCGACCAGCTCCGGGTCGGCGGACACGTCGTAGAGGGGTTCGGGTCCCTGCCGGATGCGCCCCTCGGTCGCCGCCGAAGAAGGGCTGCCCGGCCCAGTCGGGGGCGGGTCCACCCAGCCGAAGAGGATCTCCTCCCGGGCGGGGTACTGCCGTTCCAGGTGGACCGTGATGAGGGTGTGCACGTCGGTGAAGGGTGCCCCGGTGTCCGGATCCCGGCCGACCTGCGCGAACTCCTGGAGTTCGGCGATTTCCTGGGTGAGGGCGCGGTCGGTCTCGTCCCGGGCGCTCTCGGCGAGCGCGCTCCAGGTGAGGCCGTTGACCAGGACTAGGACGGCGGACATCAGGGCGAGGACCCACCCCGTGATGACGAGCCGGGCAGGGACGCGCCTGTGCTGGCGCGGTTCAGGCGGTGGACCGTCCATGACCACCGTGGGCAGGACCGACGTGTCCCGGGACGAGGGGTCGACCGTGCTCTGCTCCGGTTGGTGCGGACCGGAGAAGGCGTCAGTCGTCATCGTCGTCTCCGTCGTCGTCCAGGCCGTCGCAGTCGTCGTCATCGTCGTCATCGTCGTCGTCCGGCCCGTCATCCGAGTCGTCGTCATCGTCGTCGACGCACGGTGGGGCGGAAGCGGCATCGGTGACCGGAGGGGGCGGCACCACGACGTTCGCGTCGGGTGTCCGGGCGGTCGGCTCGGCCGAGGACTCCCCGAGGGTCACCTCCTCGGGCACCCGGGCCTGGGGCTCGGACCCCTGCGACGCCCACGCGAACACACCGCCTCCGATCAGGGTCGCGGCGAGTACGGCACCTACCAGGAAGAATACGGGTGATCTCATGGGAACGAGCATGGCGGTCCACAGCGGGGGCCCACGTGAAGCCCACATGAGGAAACCTTCATCAGGGGAGCGGTGACACCGCCGCGGCCGACTCACCGTCGCGGGGCACCGTGAGCAGCCGGATGCCGTACCCGGCCAGGACCGCGCACACCACGGCCACCGCCGCGCCCGCCCAGCCACCCGTGTAGGACTCGCCCATGAACGCCACCCCGACCACGGACGCCGCCACCGGGTTGGTGAACGTGGTGATGCCCAGCGGTGCCCCCAACTCCATGCCCTGGTAGGCGGCCTGTGCCAGGAAGAGCCCGAACACCGCGATCACCGGGGTGGCCAGCGCAGCCGGGTGCACCAGCCCCGCGGCACCGGTCGCGGCGATGACGGCGACGGCGGTCTTGACCGTGGCGGAGGACACCCCGAAGGCCACCCCCGCCGCACCGGAGAGCAGGTAGCTGCGCCAGGACGCCGACGGGAGCCGCCCGGCGATCCACGCGGTCACCGCCAGCGCGGCCGTGGTCCCCGCCCCCACCAGCAAGGAGTCGGCGGTGTCCATGGTCCCCCCGCCGCCGTTGGTGACCGTCACCGCGAGCAGGACGCCCAGCGCCACCATGGTGAACGCCGCGCCGCGCCACTCCTCACGGGTCACCCGCCGGCCGTCGAGCCGCGCCGACCAGGGGATGCCGAACACCAGGACCAGGACGCCGAGCGGCTGGATCACGGTGAGCGGCGCGAAGGAGACCGCCCCCACCTGGAACCCCGCACGCCCACCGTTGAACACCAGCGAAACCCACCACAGGGGGTGCCATAGCAGTTCGGCGACGCGGTGGCGGTCGGTGAGCGGGGCGCGCACCGCGACCGCGAGCCGGCGCTGCGCCACCGCCGCTGCCGTGTACGCCGCGCACGACAGCAGCGCGAACACGATCCCCAGCCACATTCCCATGCCCGCCATCATGCCGCCCGCCCGTGCATGGGCGCGCCCGGGGCCGTGCCTACACCGCCGAGGGCGACCCGCTCCGGTACAGGGCCGCCACCACGCTCTCGATATCGGGTTCGCGCAGGGTCAGGTCCACGACCTCGTGGGCTCCGGCGACCTCCGAGATCACCCGCGCCGGGTTGGCCGACAGCTCCAGCCACTGCCGGGGCCCCTCCACCCGGGTGCAGTGCCCGCCCGGAACCTCGATCGGTGGCGCCGGGGCGGCCAGGTCGACCACCAGGACGCGGGGCACCGGCACACTCGCGCGCAGGCCGTCGAGCCCGCCGTCGTAGGCGATCCCGCCCCGGTCGACCACCACCACCCGCTCGCACAGCCGCTCCACGTCGCCGAGGTCGTGCGTGGTGAGCAGGATCGTCGTCCCCTCCCGCTCGTTGAGCCGCAGGAGGAACTCACGGATCGTCGACTTGCTCACCACGTCCAGCCCGATGGTCGGCTCGTCCAGCACAAGCAGCCGGGGGCCGTGCAGCAGCGCCGCCGCCAGGTCCCCGCGCATGCGCTGGCCCAGACTGAGCTGGCGCACGGGTGTGGACAGGAACGGGCCCAGTTCCAGCACCCCGGTGAGTTCGGCGAGGCGGCGCGCGTGATCGTCGGCCGGGACCCGGTACAGGTGCCGGGTCAGCGCCAGGCTGTCCCGGAGCGGCAGGTCCCACCACAGGCTGGTGCGCTGGCCGAACACCACTCCGATCCGGGAGGCCAGCCGCGTGCGCTCGCGCGAGGGGTCCAGTCCGGTCACCCGCACCCGGCCCGAGGTCGGGGTGAGGATGCCGGTGAGCATCTTCATCGTGGAGCTCTTGCCCGCGCCGTTGGGCCCCAGGTACCCCACGATCTCGCCGGGGTGCACGGTCAGGTCCACGTCTCGGACGGCGCTGACGGTGCGCCTCCGGCGGCGCAGGAAGGGGCCCTCCCGGACCGTGAAGTCCCGGCCCAGGCCGACGGCCTCGACGACGGGTGCGTGTTCTGGGGACATGGGTCAACTCCCGGTGGATCGGTAGCGGCGCAGTCCGGACCGCCACGCCGCGGTGGCCAGGACGCACGACAGGGCGGCGACGGCGGGCGCGGCCCACCGCAGCGCGTCGGACAGCCCCGTGGGGTCGGACCGGCCGAGCAGGTACAGGGCGGGCTGCCAGCTCACGAAGGCGAGCGGGATCGCGAACGTCACCGCCCGCACGATGTCGCGCCCGTACAGGGCCAGGGGATACTCGGTCAGGGCCTGCCCGCCGTAGGTGAGGGAGTTGGCGGCCTCACGGGCGTCGGTGGCCACGAACTGCGTACACGAGGCGGTCACCCACACGGCGCAGCAGAGGGTGATCGAGGAGACCAGCAGCACCGGCAGCATGAGGGCGCGGGAGGGGGTCCAGTCGATGTCGCACACCGTGAGGGAGACGGCCAGCACCGCCAGGGAGGGGAGGACCTTGCCGAACCGTCTCGGTGAGAACCCGTCGGTGGCCAGTTGGACCAGCGGTGACACCGGGCGCACCAGCATCGCGTCGAAGGAACCCGTCCGGATGTGCTGCCCGAGCCTCTCCACCGATCCCATGAGCAGGTCGGCGCAGCCGAACGCCGTCGCGGCCAGCGCGTAGACCAGCAGCCCCTCCCAGACGGTGAAACCGACCAGCGTGCCCGCGTGCCCGAACACGACGGCCACCGCGCCCATCTCCGCGGCCGACGCCAGCACGACCATGCCGGTCAACAGGAGCAGGGAGGCCGGGTACTGGGCCAGTGCCCGGCACCACGTCCACGCGAGGCGCACGTAGGTCCGCAGGGTCCACGACAGGCGCTCCGGGGCCGGGGCATGGGTCTCAGCCACCCTGGACCACCACCCGGCGTGTCGCGCGCGTGGCCGTCCAGGCACCGAGGGCGAGCAGAACGACGGCCCAGGCCGCCTGGACCGCCAGCCCGCCGGGCACACCACCGCCGGGCAGGGTGTCCTTGCCGAGCAGCACATCGGCGGGGACCTGGACCGTCGACGCCCACGGCAGCAGCCGCAGCACCTCGCCGACGGCGGCCGGGAACAGCGGCAGGGGCAGCAGCATCCCCGCGGCCACCGGGCCCAGCAGCCCGGCCACCGCCCACACGCCACGGGTGTCCAGGAGCCAGAAGCCCGACAGCGCGTACAGGTAGCGCAGTCCGAACGAGACGACGACGGCCAGCGCGAACGAGGCCAGGACGGCGGTCCAGCGCAGGGCGCCGTCGGGCAGCCGGAGATCGAACAGGACCGCCCCGACACAGAAGGTGGGCACGGACCGGAAGAGAAGTTGGAACGCGGCGCGGCCGAGGTCGTCGAACAGCCACCACGCGGTGAGGGACACCGGGCGCAACAGGTCGGTGGCGACGGCTCCACTGCGGACGCGTTCGTCCAGGTCCAGCGGCGGACCCATGACGGCGACCGCGGCGATGAGCGCCTGGGCGACGAAGACCTGGGTGACGGCGTCGCCGGAGTCGTAGCCGTTGATCTCCGGACGTACCGCGAACAGTGCGAGGAGCACCAGCGCGTTGATGGCGCCGAAGACGCAGTTGGTGAGCAGCCCCGCGAACGTGGCGGCGCGGTAGGCGGAATAGCGGCGCAGCCCCAGGGCGAACACCGCGGGATAGACGCGCACAGGCGTACACTCCCTGGCGGATCGGGATCGTGCTTGTGGAAGGTGGGCACGTCCCTGGTCTCGCACAGGTCCGGGTCGCCGTGAGTGGCAGACGCTAGCACAGTCCCGGCGGGGAAGGGGAAACGATGACGCCGACCGACACCGAGGGCCGCGGGGTCGTGGTCGTGACGGGGGCCGGGTCCGGTCTGGGCCGCGCCACCGCCGTTCGGCTGCTCGCCGACGGCTACTCCGTCGTCCTGGCGGGACGGACCAGGGTGACCCTGGAGGGTACCGCCGACGGGCACCCCCGAGCGGTGGTCGCCGAGACCGACGTGGCTTCTCCCGACTCGGTGCGCGCGCTCTTCGACACCGTCCGGGAGCGGTTCGGCAGGGTGGACGTCCTGGTCAACAACGCCGGGGTGTTCGGCCCCGCCGCGGCCGTGGACACGATCACCGACGAGGACTGGGCCGAGGTCGTCGCCACCAACGTCAGCGGGTCGATGTACTGTGCCCGGGAGGCCGCCTGGCTCATGAAGGAGCAGACGCCCCGGGGCGGCCGGATCATCAACAACGGGTCGGTGTCGGCGCACGTGCCGCGCCCCGACAGCGTCGCCTACACGGTCAGCAAGCACGCTGTCTCCGGGCTGACCGCTTCCATGAACCTCGACCTGCGCGGCCACGGGATCGCCTGCACGCAGATCGACGTGGGCAACGCCGCCACCGAGATGGTGGCGGGGCTCGGCGCCGGGGGAGGGGCCCTCCAGGCCGACGGCTCCCGCAGGTCCGAGGCGGTGATCGACCCGGAGCACGTGGCGTCCACGATCGCCCACATCGTGTCCCTGCCCGCCGACGTGTCCGTGCCGACGGTGACCGTCATGGCACGGGAGATGCCGTTCGCCGGCCGGGGTTAGGTGCTCCGGGCCCGACGGCGTAAGGCATTCCGTGACTCTTCTCACGCAGAGTCGTTACCTGGACTTCACAGAGTGACGAACCGTCGCAACGCGCGGCGGGCACCGTGAACGGTATGGACGATGTCGAAGGCAACCACGCATCCGATGACCACACGCGCCCCGGCTTCCTCAGCCGCGAGGCGCTCGACCTGGGCGTACTCCTCCTCGCCGCCGGGGCCGCGCACGTGCTCGTGCTCTCCCTGGGGCACAGTGACCACGGTGTCCAGCTCCTGATCGCCATGGGGGCGCTCCTCGTGGCCGCCACCGCGCTGCACCGCTGGCACCGGCACCGCAGCGGGGCCAAGAAGCGCGCCCGCGCGGTCGGCCTGGGGCCGCCGGGCGCGCCGCGGCTCCGCGCACCCGAGTCCGGGGATCGGCTGTGGAGCGTGCGCGTCACCCTCGCCGACGTCCCCGGCGGGCTGGCCGAGCTCACCGCCTGCTTCGCCGCCCTCGGGGTCGACATAAGGCACATGCACGTCCACCCGGGTGGGGTGGAGACCACCGACGAGTTCCTGGTCAACGCCCCGGCGCACCTGAACGAGGAGGACCTGTACTCGGCGGTCCACGGCACGGGTGTGCGTGAGGCGATCGTGCGCCCCGCCGACGTCCACGAGCTCAGCGACACCACGAGCCGCACGCTCGCACTGGTCACCGCCCTGGTGGAGGGGGCCATGACGCTGGAGGGCGCCCTGCTGTCCCTGGCATCGGCCCAGGACGTGGAGCGCGCCGACGCGCCGCCGGAGGGCATGGAGGCCGACGACGTGTCCGGCACCACCATGGCCCTGGCCGCTGCGGACGGCGGCGTCCTCGTGGTCCGCAGGGTGGGCGTGCCGTTCACCGCCGTGGAGTTCGCCCGCTGCCGGGCCCTGGTCCGGGTGTCGGAGTCATTGCGGGTGCGGGCCCGCCGTTCCTGAGGGTGACGTCCTTCACCCAGCGTCCGGGCGGTCGTCACCCGGTATTCGGTGCTTTCTGGTTGGCTGCGCGCGGACGTGAGCACGTCCGAGATCCCCCGACCCCGAGCCACCAGGAAGCACCATGCGCAAGACCACGGCGGTGACGGCCGCCCTCGCCGTCGCTCTGGCCGCGTCCGCGTCCCCCGCCCAGGCGGACCGTGGGCACGGCCGCGACGGCGACCGCGGCCACGGCCGTTCGTCCGGTATCGAACTGTCCGTACTCGGCACCCACCACAGCGATCTCTTCGACGAGGCCGCGGCGGAGATCGTCGCCCACGACCCGGACACCCAGCGCCTGTTCGTCGTCAGCGCGGCGGCGGCCGCCGTCCAGGTCTTGGACGCTTCCGACCCGCAGGCGCCGACCAAGCTGTTCGACCTCGAACCCGTGGGCGTGACCGCCGCCGACGGCTCGACCGTCGGGGAGGGTGCCGTCGCCAACTCCGTCGCGGTGCACGACGGCCTCGTCGCCGTCGCCGTGGAGGCCGCCGACAAGACCGCCCCCGGCTGGGTGGTCCTCTTCGACACCGACGGCACCGCGCTGAACGCCCTGCGGGCGGGCGCGCTGCCCGACATGGTGACCTTTACCCCCAAGGGCCGCACCCTGCTGGTCGCCAACGAGGGCGAGCCCGCCGACGACTACTCCGCCGACCCCGAGGGCTCGGTGAGCGTGGTCGACCTCCCCCGCCGCCGCTCCTCCGTCACCGACCTCACCCAGGACGACGTGTCCACGGCCGGCTTCGGCGCCTGGGACGAGGGGCGCGAACTCCACCCCGACGTGCGCGTCTACGGCCCGGACCTGTCGACCGGCGAGCCGGGCACGCCCGGCCGGGTGGCGCGCAACCTGGAACCGGAGTACATCGCCGCCGGCGGCGAGCGCACCGCCTACGTCGTGCTCCAGGAGGCCAACGCCTTCGCGGTCCTGGACGTCAGGGACGCCGAGTTCACCGACATCGTGCCGTTCGGCCACAAGGACCACCTGGAGGAGGGGGCCGCCCTCGACGCCTCCAACCGGGACGACGCGATCCGGATCGAGAACTGGCCGGTGTACGGGATGTACCAGCCCGACAGCGCCGACACCTACCGGTGGCGCGGGCAGACCCTGCTGGTCACCGCCAACGAGGGCGACACCCGCGACTGGGACGGCTTCTCCGAGGAGTCCCGCGTGGGTTCGATGACCGAGGACGTCCCCCTGTGCGAGGACTCCCCGCGCATCCAGGGCTTCCTGGCCGACAACGAGCAGGGCATCGGGACCGTCGACGAGCTGCTCGATGACGCCCACCTGGGCCGACTGACCGCCTCCGCCGTGGACGGCCTGCGCGAGGACGGCAGTTGCTACGAGGAGATCTACTCCTACGGCGGCCGGTCCTTCTCCATCTGGACGGCCGACGGCGAGCGGCTCTTCGACTCGGGGTCGGACTTCGAGCGGATCACCGCCGAGGCCGAGCCCGACCACTTCAACGCCAACAACGACGAGAACGGCTTCGACTCGCGCAGTGACGACAAGGGCCCCGAGCCCGAGGCGATCACCATCGGCGAGGTGGACGGCCGCACCTACGCCTTCATCGGACTGGAGCGCGTCGGCGGGATCATGGTCTACGACATCACCGACCCCCGCGACGCCTCCTTCGTGCAGTACCTGAACAACCGCGACTTCTCCGCGGAGCCCGGTACCCGCGAGGTCGGCGACCTCGCCCCGGAGGGCATGGCCTTCATCGACGCGGAGGACTCCCCGATCAGGGGCGTACCGGTGCTGGCCGTGGCCCACGAGGTGAGCGGTACGACGACGCTGTTTCGGATCGACGGGGTGAACGGCCGCGGCCGCGGCTGAGGACGCCGCCGAGCGCACGGCGCGCTCTACGGTTCGGGGGGACGGACGTACGCGCGAGACGAGAGGATCCGGGCATGCCCTTCCGCACCGCCTCCCGGCCCGGCCGGGATGACCACCCCAACGAGGACTTCGCCGCGGTGGGCGCCGACTGCGCGGTGGTCCTCGACGGGGTGACCGCTCCGCCGGGGATCGACAACGGCTGCTCGCACGGGGTGGCGTGGTTCACGCACGCACTCGGGGGCCGCCTGCTGGCTGGGATGGAGGCGGGGCTGCCGCTGAGCGTGGCCCTGACCGGGGCGATCACCGCCGTGGCCGCCCTGCACGCCGACACCTGCGACCTCACCTGTCAGGAGAGCCCTTCGGCCACGGTCGTGGCGGTACGGGTAAGCGCCGACACACTGGAGTATCTGGTGCTGTCCGACTCGGTGCTGCTGGTGGAGCGGGGGGGCGGGGTCCGGTTGGTGGCCGATACGCGGCTGGACGACCTGCGGCGGCGGCTGACCGCGGAGGGCGGGACGGTTCCGGTCCGCACCTTGCGCAATGTGCCCGGGGGGTTCTGGACGGCGGGCGCCGACCCGAGGGCGGCTGACGAGGCGGCCACGGGAACCCTGCCGCCGGGGCGGTTCGCCGCCATGACGGACGGGGCGGCTCGGGCGGTCGAGGTGTTCGGCGTGTGTACCTGGGAGGAGGCGTTCGTACTGGTCACAGCGGAGGGTCCGAATGCGCTCGTGGACCTGGTGCGGGCGCTGGAGTGGGCCGACCCGGACGGGAGGCACTACCCCCGGGGGAAGGCCCACGACGACGCCACGGTGGTCGCCTGGTCCCCGTGAACTGGTTTCGGTCTTCTTTAATTCGTAATTTTGGATCTATCTTTTTCGGTATAAGGAACTCCTGATCCCCTATTGACAGGAGAGGCGGAAGGAGTGATCTTCCGCATTCTCCAGGCGGCGTCGCCTGTGCGCTCTATCGTGCTTTCTCGGTACTTTTCGGGCCGTTGAACAGCGATGACGGCCTTGAACGGCGTGTTCCGTCCGGAAGGTTCGCGGCGTTTCGACCCCCCGGAGCGCCGGACACTTTTCCGTGTCGTGTTCATCCGGTAGATTTCTCCGTAACCGATCAGTCGGGCTTCGCTCCGCAGCGTCCACCCCTGATCCCGGTTCCTCTTCCCTGACACGTACGCGCACCCCGGCCCTCCGGCGGTGCGTACAGTCCGTGGTCCCCGAGTGCACCCGCTGGAAAGGAGACGGTGTGAGCCCTGCGGACGTCCTCGAACCGACCGGCCCCCAGAAATCCCTCGCGGGCACCGGTTGGCTGGACCAGTTGCTCGCCACGCCCACGGGGCATGTCGTCGAGCGCCCCATCCGCGTGCGCGACCGCGACGGCTACCACCGCCGCCCGGACCCCACACAGGCCACCACCCCAGCCGAGTTCCTGTTCACCATGCGCCGCTACCTGGTCTGGGCGGGGGACTGGTCCTACCGGGACCTGGAGTACCTGTGCGGCGGCGCGGTCAAGGCCGCGACCTTCCAAGACGTACTCGAAGGGGACCGACTGCCGCGCTACGTGTTCCTGATGGCCTTCGTCACCGCCTGCGCCGGTGAGGACGAGAGTGAGCGCCGCCGCTGGGTCGACGCCTGGCGGCGCATCCACCGCACCCACCTCTGAGCAGTGCCGCGCACGGCACGCGCGACGGCTCCGGGACCGGTCCCGGAGCCGTCAGGGTGACGGTCAGCCGAAGAGGTCCTCGGGGCGGTCGACGGTTGCGGCGCGGCGCATCCAGGTGTGGAGGGTCTCCAGGTCGGTGCAGCCGGTGATCCTGG